>NZ_JACCQQ010000009.1:0-204909 GCF_014268345.1 Pseudomonas sp. SWRI18 | reverse complement strand
CAAACCAGGCGAATTGGGTTTGTCTGAAACTGCGCGGTGTCTTTATTGGGGCGGCTTCGCCACCCAGCGCGGGACAAGCCCGCTCACTACAAAATGTGTAGATACCTATGTGCATCGCAGGCAAGCCAGCTCCCAAAGAAAAACAGCGTGGCGCTTTTTATTTGGCCATTCGTCTAAAGCCCGGCACTCTCAATGGCGTGCCGTCTCTCAAGTGTAAGCGCGGATATCCCGAGCATCAGCAAGGAGAGTCAATATGCACAGCAATGAAAACGCCCTCGCTAACGAAGCCGGGCATGATCCTGAGCGCGATGAGGACAATATCCCGTTGCCGCCGGACGACGAGGCACCTCTTGAAGAGGACATGTCCGATGTGGATGCTGCCGATTCGGTCGTGAGCGAGCATCCTGACAACTGACGGTCCTTTGTAATCCGAAGCACCCGCCGGCCTCATTCCGGCCGCTGCCCCACAGTGGCCGGGACGATGGCTAAGCGCCGGTCGAACGGGCGTTCTCCACGCCCGGTGAATTTTTCCGAACCTTCCCGGCCGCACACCTATCAGAACTAACAAGACGGTCGCCCAATGGCACCGCGCGAGGCACGTGGCTTATCGAAATGTTCAGCGTGAGGCCGCAGTTTCAACCTGTGCACCGGCGGCACAGTCACAGCAAGGACATATCTGATGCATCAAGATAACCCGGTTGACCAAATCATCGTGATCGGCGCGTCCAGCGGCGGTTTAATGGCATTGCGCACATTGCTGGCCCAGCTGCCGAGCGATCTGCGGGCCGCGGTTTTCATCACCATGCATATCGGCGATCAACCCAGCCTGCTGCCGAGCCTGCTGGCTAAGGCGAGCTCATTGGACATCGACTTTGCCTTGTCTGGAGAAAGCCCAAAGAACGGCCGGGTCTATGTGGCGCCACCGGACCAGCACCTGCTGATCAAGCGCGGCTCGCTGCAGTTGGTCCGCGGCGCCAAGGAAAATTACTCCCGCCCTGCGATTGACCCGATGTTTCGCTCCGCTGCGATCAGCTACGCAGAGGGAGCCATTGGCGTGATCCTCACCGGCGAGCTTGACGACGGCGTGGTCGGCCTTCAAGCGATCAAGGCCTACGGGGGCAGGGTGTATGTCCAGGACCCCGAGACAGCCGAAGCGCCCTCGATGCCGATGAACGCTCTGCGTCATGTGGAGGTGGACGCTTGCTTGCCGCTCGATGAGCTGGGCAGCGCCCTTGGCCGCCTGGTTCAGCAGCGCGCGCCCGAAGCGCACGCGCCCGGGGAGCCCAAGCGTATCGAGCCCTACGCGACTGAAAACGATCTGACTGAAGACCTCAGTTCAGGCGGGGCCTATGCCCTGGACGCGATAGGCAAGGTCTCGGGCGTATCGTGCCCGGAATGCGGCGGCTCGTTATGGGAGCTGGGCGCCGCACCGCCGCGCTTTCGTTGCCATACCGGCCACAGCTATACCTCGGCTGCGTTGTTTCATGGCCAGAACGGCGTGATCGAGGAAGCGCTGTGGGTGGCCATTCGCGCCATGCACGAAAAGCAGTTACTGCTCGGTCGGCAGATTCAAAGCAGCAAAGCTGTCGGGCGAACGGGCGCGGTAAAAGAGTACGAACTGGCGAGCGAAGGCCTTGAGGGCCACAAGGATACCCTGCGCGCGTTGGTAACAACGCTGCGCCCCGTGTCGTCCAGCCGCGCGCAAACGCCGAAATGAACATCGACACTGACAGCCGTGAACAAGTCGCGGCGATCTTTGCCCAACTCTTGGCGCTACGAGAAAGCGTGACCGCTCTGGAGCGCGCGCAGGAAGAACGAGCAGGTTCACTGCGGGGTCATCAAACCGTGGACGTGGACGGCGCGTTCCGCTTGGTCTTCCAGAAGCTTCAAGACGAGATAACCCGCATGGAAGAGACGCTGGCTACCCTGGCTGAAGCCACGGGTGATGGGCCCAAGTTCTAGCTTCCATAATAATAATGTGTCCCGCCCTTCAACGTTGATAAGCCAGCAGCCGACGGTAAGCGTCCGGCGATCCCATCTCGACAGTCGAGGGGCGCCGGACGCTTAGGCGTGTGAGTGCTTCGAAGCACGGTTGCGCTCAGGGTTGGTCGCGCCTCATTTCCGCCCATTCTATCAATGCCTGTATTGAGGGCCCGAGTGCGTGGCCGATATCCGTAAGCTGGTACTCCACTTTAGGCGGCACCTGCGGGTACACCGTCCGCAGCACGATACCGTCCCTTTCTAGCTGCTTGAGCTGTTGAATCAGCATCTTCTGATTGATCCCTTCGATCAGCCTCTCTATATCCGAGAACCGAAGCGCTCCCTTCGCCGCGAAAAGCTGGCACAGGATGATGATCTTCCACTTCCCCTCCAGCACGCGAAGAGTTTCGGTCGTTGCCTCAGCCCAATTCCGACGATTTTGCGGATCACCGCAATTCCAGTCCCGTTCCATTTCTTTCTCAACAGTGGGTTACACACCTTTTGGTGGGTACTTACCATTATCACATCAGCGCTCTAGAATCGGTGCAAGACATACGATTATTGAGGCTTAGTTCATGAAAATCGGCATCATTGGAACTGGTAACATCGGCGCCACCATCGCCCGTAAGCTTAAAGCTGCTGGTCATGATATCCGCGTTGCGAATTCGAAAGGCGTCAGCGGCGTGCGCGCGTTTGCCGAAGAGATAGGCGCCGAACCTGTCGATGTTCGGGGCGCGGTTAACGGGGTCGATTTGGTCGTGCTGTCCATACCGCTGCCTGCTTTGAGTGCGCTTCCTTCTGATTTGTTCAGCTCTGTACCTGACAGCGTCCCAGTGGTGGACACCAGCAATTACTACCCTGGGTTGCGTGACCCCCGCATTGCAGAACTTGATGATGGAATGACTGAAAGCGTCTGGGTTGCCAAACAGATTGGACGGCCTGTGATCAAGGGCTTCAACAACGTGCTGGCTTATACATTGGCAGAGCTAGGCCTTCCTAAGGGTAGCCCAGGACGCTTGGCAGCAGCTGTGGCAGGTGACGATCCCAAAGCGAAAGAAACAGTAATGTCTCTGGTGAGTGAAGCTGGCTTCGACCCGGTCGATGGAGGTTTACTTGAGGAGTCCTGGAGGCAACAACCATCCACGCCAAGTTACTGCTGCGACTATGACGCGGCGACTATGCGCAAAGCGCTTTTGATGGCTGTTAAAGGGCAGGCAGCAGCAAAGCGAGATGAGTTGCCCAAGCACTTTGCAAAGCTCGGGGCCAACGCCAGTCATGGCGAGGTTGTAGCCATGAACCGCTCGTTCAACCCTATGGATTGATGCTTTCGGGCAACGAGAGCGATCTCAGGCAACCCCGCATCCAACCCCCTAGATCAAGAGCGGCCCACGACCCTAATGCTGAGGCGCAGTCCAGATCGAAAGCTCCTTGAGCTTTATTTCGGTGGAAATATCAAACTCGGTTTGAAGCAACTGCGCCGCATCGTCCGTGATGCTGGCCGAGCACTGCAGGCCCAGCACAAAACCGTTCGCTCTCGCGCCGGCCTTGACCGCCATGATCATCGACCCGGACTTTTGAATTTCCGCCATGATTTTGTCCGCTTGGCGACTAATCGAAACGGGAAGCTGTTTTTTGAAATCGACCATTTTTTACTCCAAACACACACAAGGCATTACTGGCTTAACGCCATTATCCGGAGCTGCATGCTCTCTGATCTAGGAGATTCATGGAAGGTGGCTGCGTTCAAAAAATAACGATCCCATCCCGCTCAACGTTGCAAGAGTGCGTCATTACTCGACGGTACAGATCCAGAGATGGTTGTGTCGATAGGGCGCACGGGTGAAATGGACATCTGAAACCAGTTTCATCCCCCGCTCTTGCAGTGCTTCGGTCAGTTGTACGAGTGTCTCTGCCTGGATAGTCATTGCTGTCACCTCGTCAGATTTATCGCGTTTATAATTCTTGACCGGGCGGGCAACTGGCTAATTCAAAATTTCTACGGGGACTATTGATGCACGGTGCTTTCGGCTCTGACATCGGATTTATAGTGGGGGAGCTGTTTCAGCGTTCAGTGCCCCGGCAGCGGGTAGTGCTTGATGCGGCACGGGTAGTCCTTGCCGTCGCCTTTACAGATGCCATCCAGGTACCGGTAATCAATGCGCACTACTTGCCCTTTTTTGGGCCAGGTCCGGCGTGGAAGCACGGCCTGGTAGTCCGAAGTTTCCGGCGTAAACAGGATAGTCGCGCCTTGTTCCGGGCAGATCACGGTGGCCGTCTTTGCGCTTACTTTCAGTATCTCAGCCTGCAACTGTGGAAATGGTTTTGTCACGGTATCGGTAATACGCAACTCCATCCTGCAGATTTGCCACGATGACGCCAGGACGGGTTGGCAGAACACTGAAAGCATTACCGTAAACAGCACGTAGCAGGGTGCCTGAGTTTTCATTATTGGCGTTGCTCTTCGATCAATGTGTTAGAGGGGAGGCAATGCCAAGTGGCGGGAGAGTGGCGGATACCATCACCTGCATCTTCGGCTGCTTAACGCTGTTGACCAGATGTCTTGATCGCATCGCAGGCAATGTGCACCTTGTTCTTCCTGAAGATGCACAGTGAAACCGCAATTCACGCAGCAATAGAGCGCAGAAGTCGGTGCTGTCTTGAACTCTGGGCGGTGCTCCACCGGAAGGACGGATAACCCAGGCCGTAGATCTTCCTGGTCATAGAAATAGAGGCTGATATCGCCGTCAGTCTCCACTAGCCCCAACCTCACCTGGCCCAGGTGTTCAACGCCTTGTTGCCGCAATTCCATCAGCAACTCGCTCGCTGAGATGTTCAGCTTCTCCAGCGATTTGAGCTCGTACTGGCCTTCGCTGATAACCGTCACAGGCAAACCATCAATCCACGCTTCAAATGTCTTGCTCTTCGTCATGATCAGCACGGTAGTGCGATAAAGGAGCAGCAGCGTTAGAAAAACCATGGCAACCGGCAACAGCGGAACGTCGTGGTAGAACGACACATCCCCGGCAGCCGAGCCCAGTGTCAGGATAACGACGAGCTCAAAGAGTGATAGCTGCCTTATGCCACGCCTGCCGCTTGATTTTAAGAATAGAAAAACAGCAATAAAGGCAAAGGTTGCTCGCAAGCCAACCTCTAACAAAAACGACAGAGGGAACTCATCTATCAACATCCGCTGGAGATCGAAGGGTGACATCATTGCCTCTGTCAATTTAGAGCAATCGGCCCGTAAGAGCGCTCGACTGCGTGAAGCAGAATGGTTGCCAGTGCTTTGACGTCGACCAGGAGGTCCGGGTCATCCTTATCGATGGCTTCAGCAGGCATACTCGCTACGTTAGCATCGTTCGGGTCTTGAACGAGGTTCAAACCACCCACCGCCCCAATGGCAATCGCTCCGTGCGCTCCATCAGCCCCATTGCCGGACAGGATCACGCTGATCACTCGGGGGCCGAAGACGTCAGCAGCGGTCTGAAACAGACGGTCGACTGCTGGCCTGCTGAAATTCACTTTCGGTCCGTCACTTAAACAAACCAGGCCAGAAGCCGAAACCTCAAGGTGTTTGTCGGGCGGAGCCAGGTAGACACGGCCAGGCAGGATAGCGTCGCCCTGTTCGCCATAAGCGACCGGCATGGATGAGGATTGCTGAAGAATGGTCGCCATCATCTTTGGGCTTGAAGAGTGCGTATGCAAAACGATCAAAATTGCCGCAGGGAAGTGCGCTGGCAGACCACCGAGTATTTCTTTCAATGGTTCAATACTTCCCTCTGACCCGCCGATAACAATGATGTCTCTGTGCTGGACACTATTGTCTGACATCATTTTCTCTCCTGCTTGGGGGCTTATCGGTAGTCTTTGGCACGAGGTGTAGCGATCAGGAAAGGGACCGGTTGATGCCATGCCACCGAGTTTAGCGTTTCAGTCCCGGACGTCTACCGTGTGCGCGTGATTTATGGTCGAACCCACCTTTATCAGGCAGCCTATGCGCGCTCCATTAAAGTGCTGGAGTGAACCTTGGGCATGGCTTGCCAGGCGTTTAGCGCTCTAGGGGGGAGGGGCACATCGCGGCTAATCATGCAGTGTCTTATTGCTACTATCGCTATAAACCATAAAGGGGCATACAACAGGAGGGGCAGTACACAATTTTCAGGGTTTCAACCAAATGCTTAGCCAGGCCGAAAGACGCGTTAGAACAAAGTTTCTGAAATATGCTCGCAGAGAGTCGCACACTATAGCCCTTGGACAGGGAACGTATGCGAAGCAACATCTTAATTTGGTGACGCTGATTCTCAGCATGACAAAGAACGGTATTTTCACACTCGGGCAGCAAGCAGGCTTAGTCTTGAGAGCCAACGATTCACTTTATAAAGGGGCAAACCTTTTAACTCATTTCCTGGTTTAGGTTCAGCAGCATTCTCCCTGGATCAACACATCCAAGTTGCAATCAGCGCTCCTTTGCGGCAGCGGCGGTGCGACGATTCGACTGGCCCGCGATATAGACGTCGGTGCGGGCCACCCAAGAGCGTGGCGCTTGCCGTGGCTTCGTCCAGGTGAAATGGCTGGGGATCGATTGAAATCCAGCTCGTCTTCGCGTGGACAATCGAGCACTGAAGTACCGCCGAAGCGGGGTGGATTACCTGAGCTACGGCGCCTGCCAGCCTAACTGCCTGGAAATCTGCTGCGTGGTTTCCATCAGCCGATTAACGTAGTCCTGCTTGAGCTCTTCGCGAAAACGGAAGCAGGGGAAGGACACGCTCATACCCCCTATCACGTGGCCGAAACGGTCGCGGATCGGTGCGGCCAGGCAGCGCATATTGTCTTCGAACTCTTCATGGTCTTCGGCATAACCTTGGGCGCGCACCACTTCCAGCTCTTGCAGATACGCCTCGATGCTGACCAGGGTGTTGGCGGTGCGGCGCTCAAAACTTTCTTCCTGCAAGTGGGCGATCAGCTCCGGCTGGTCCAGCCAGGCCATGAGTACCTTGCCGATCCCGGTGCAATACAGCGGCGCACGTCGGCCGATGCGCGAGTACATGCGCAGGTTGTACTTGGAGTCGATCTTGTGCACGTAGACGATGCTGCCTTCGTCGAGAATACCCAGGTGCACTGTCTCGCCGGTCAATTCGTTGATTCGCCGCATGCCCGGTTCCGCCTCACGGACGATGTCCAGGTGGGGCAGGGCCTGGGCGCCCAGTTCAAATAGCCGAACGCTGAGCCGATAGCGATCCTCGGCGTCCTGCACTACATAGCCGCGCGCCTTGAGGGACTGCAGGAACCGGTAAACCGTGCTTTTGGACATGTCCAGTTTCTGCGCGATTTCCGATACGCCGCTTTCCTCTGGATGCTCGGCCAGCGCTTCAAGCACGGCCATGGTCCTTGCGACGGCGGAAACCAGTTCGTTGTTCTGGAGGGTGCTGTTGTCCATGAAGGCTCCAACGGAAACGGAAAACCCAAGGATATACGCTGGCGAATCAAAACGCTGTTTCATTTTTCTTGACGGTGTGGGAAATCTGATTAAACTCGACCACGCAAGCTCGAAATGAAACGCCGTTTTAAAAATAACAAAGGCGCGCAGGAATGACGTTAAATTCAAGGCAACGCCCGCAATTTGCTCCATCTGGCCCGCTCAAAGTGGCGCTGGTGGGTGAGTGCATGATCGAGATGCGCAGCGATCCCGTCGCGGGTCTCAGCCAGACGTTTGGCGGCGACACACTTAACGTGGCCGTTTATTTCTGCCGATTGAACGCGTCTGAGCGCATTGTCGCGGACTACGTCACCGCCATCGGTGCCGACAGTTTCAGTGACGCAATGCGTCAGTTGTGGCGTGCCGAAGGTGTCGGCGACCCACATGTGCGCGTGATCGAGGATGCGCTGCCGGGCTTGTACTTCATCCAGACCGATAGCCAAGGCGAAAGACGCTTTCTTTATTGGCGTGGCGAAGCCGCAGCGCGACGCATGTTCGACGGCGCTGAAGCAGACGCCGCACTGCATGCCCTTGCGGATTACGACTACATCTATGTGAGCGGCATCAGCCTGGCGATTCTCACGGCCGGTGGCCGTGAGCGCCTGCTGCATGCCCTGCGACTGGCCCGTGAAGCCGGCGCGCGTATCGTCTTCGACAACAATTACCGTCCCCATCTATGGCCCGATACCCAGGCTGCACGCCAGGCCTATGGCGACATGCTGCGCCTGACTGACCTGGCGCTGATTACCTGGGAGGACGACGCGGCCCTGTTCGGTTATGCCGATGTCGAGGTGTTGTTTCGCGCTTACGCGGCGTTTGGCGTGGGTGAAATCGCCCTCAAGCGCGGCGCCGCCTCGTGCCTGGTGCAGTGCGATTCGGGTCGTTTTGAAGTGCCCGCCGAGCAGGTGCGGCACGTCGTCGATACCACGGCGGCGGGCGATTCCTTCAGTGCGGCCTATCTTTCGTGTCGCCTCCAGGGCGGTGATCCACAACTGGCTGCGCGTTGGGGGCATCGCCTGGCTGCCCGAGTCGTCCAGCACCGTGGCGCGCTGATCCCTGGTGCTGCCATGCCGAGCTTGAAAATGCCTTCATTTTCTTCTGCAACAGAGGCCTGACTTTATGAAAATCATTGAAGCCCGCGTCATTGTTACCTGCCCGGGGCGCAATCTGATCACATTGAAAATCGTCACCGATTCGGGCATCTACGGCATCGGTGATGCGACCTTGAACGGCCGGGAAATGGCGGTGGTCGCCTACCTTGAAGAGCACGTATTGCCCGCCTTGATCGGTCGCGATGCCCAGCGCATCGAGGACATCTGGCAGTACCTGTATCGCGGCGCCTACTGGCGCCGTGGTCCGGTGACCATGACCGCGATTGCCGCCGTGGACATCGCCCTGTGGGACATCAAGGCCAAGGCCGCGCAGATGCCGTTGTACCAACTGCTCGGTGGCAAAAGCCGCGAGCGCGTGATGGTCTACGGGCATGCCACGGGTAGGGACATCGAAGGTTGCCTGGACGAAGTCGCCCGGCATGTCGAGCTGGGTTACAAGGCGGTGCGCGTGCAATGCGGGATTCCCGGCATCGCCACCACCTATGGCGTGGCCAAGCGCAGCGGTGAGCGTTATGAACCCGCCGACAGCGACCTGCCTGCCGAGCACGTGTGGGACACCGCCAAATACCTGAACCATGTACCCAAGCTGTTCGCCGCCGTGCGCGAGCGATTCGGCGATGACTTGCACATCCTGCACGACGTGCACCATCGCCTCACGCCGATTGAAGCAGGGCGCCTGGGCAAGGCGGTGGAGCCCTTCAACCTGTTCTGGCTGGAAGACTGCACCCCGGCCGAGAATCAGGAAGCCTTCCGCCTGATACGCCAGCACACCACCACGCCGCTGGCAGTGGGTGAAGTGTTCAACTCCATCCATGACTGCCGCGAGCTGATCCAGGAGCAGCTGATCGACTACATCCGCGCCACCCTGGTACACGCCGGTGGCATCACCCATGTGCGCCGCATTGCTGACTTTGCTGCGCTCTACCAGGTGCGCACCGGCTTTCATGGCGCCACCGACCTGTCGCCGGTGTGCATGGGCGCGGCGCTGCATTTCGATACCTGGGTGCCCAACTTCGGCATTCAGGAGCACATGCCCCACGACGAACGTATCGACGAAGTGTTTCCCCACGCCTATCGCTTCGAGGATGGCCACTTTACACCGGGCGAAACGCCAGGGCATGGCGTCGACATCGACGAGAGCCTCGCGGCGAAATACCCCTACAAGCGCGCCAGCCTGCCGGTCAATCGCCTGGAAGACGGCACGCTATGGCATTGGTAAGCGCTGCCTCGATTGATTTGATAACGACAGAACACAGAGTGCCACCCGCCCTGTCAGGAGTTACCCGATGAAAGCATTTCAAGTAAGAGCCCCTTTTGAATACGGCCTGGCGCAAGTCGAGGTGCCCCACGTCGCGCCTGGCGAAGTCAAGGTTGACGTCGCCTACGCCGGTATCTGCGGCTCGGACATGCACATCATTCACGGGCAAAACGCGTTTGTGCGGTTTCCGCGTGTGACCGGCCATGAGTTCTCCGGCGTGGTACGGGAAGTGGGCGAGGGGGTCGATAATCTCAAGGTCGGCGACCGCGTGTGCATTGACCCGGTCATCAGCTGTGGCACCTGTTATCCCTGCCGAATCAACCGACCGAACGTCTGCACCCGGCTGCAAGTGATTGGCGTGCACCGCGATGGCGGGTTCAGCGAGCAAGTCTGCGTCCCCGCGGACAATGCCCACCGCTTGCCGGACTCGATGTCCCTGAGCCATGCAGCGCTGGTGGAACCGTACACCATCGCCCTCAACGTGCTGGACCGCATGCAGCCCGAACCGGGCGACAGCCTGTTGATCTACGGCGCGGGCGTGATCGGCTTGACGCTGGTGCAGATGGCACGGGCGCTGGGGATGACCGATATCACCGTGACCGACGTCCTCGATACACGCCTGGAGGCGGCCAGGGCACTCGGGGCCAGCCGCACTCTCAACGGCCAGGACGTCGACGTCGAAGCAACGATGCGCGAATTGACCCAGGGCGAAGGCGTGCCGCTGATTGTCGACGCCGCCTGCATCCCCGCGCTGATGCCGCAGATGGTGCGCCTGGCCTCGCCTGCGGGGCGTATCGGCCTGCTGGGTTTCAACACCGTGCCGAGCGACCTGGTGCAACTGGAAATGATCAAGAAAGAACTGACGCTGGTGGGATCGCGCCTGAACAATCGCAAATTTCCAAAGGTGATCGAGCTGATCGCCAGCGGCAAATTGCAGGTGCGGGAACTGATCAGCCACCGCGTGAGCTTCGACGACATGCCGGGGGCCATCGATTTGATCGAAAACCATCCCGAACAAACCCGCAAGGTCCTTGTGGAACTGAGCGGCGCGCATCCCTAGTCATCCGTAGACACGCGTGCCCACACGGGCACCCTCACCGAATAAACACAAGAAGCGGGAGGTTCCAATGTTTGGTCAAGGTCGCACATTAATCATCATCATGCTGTTCCTGGCGGGCGTCATCAATTACCTGGATCGCTCGGCATTGTCCGTTGCCGCGCCGTTCATCCAGAAGGACTACGGTCTTTCGACGGGTGAAATGGGCATGATCTTCAGTAGTTTTTTCGTCGGTTATGCCGTGTTCAACTTTATCGGCGGCTGGGCGGCCGACCGCTACGGCGCGAAAACCACGCTGTTGCTGGCGATGGTGCTGTGGTCGCTGTTCAGCGGTCTCACGGTGCTGACGGTGGGCTTTGCCTCGCTGGTATTGATCCGCATCCTGTTCGGCATGGGTGAAGGGCCGTTGAGCGTGACCACGAGCAAAATGGTCAACAACTGGTACACCCCCAAGCAAAGGGCGCGGGCGCTGGGCACGTCAATGTCCGGCACGCCGTTGGGCGGTGCGATTTCCGGGCCGGTGGTGGGCTTCATCGCCGTCACCTACGGCTGGAAGGTGTCGTTCATTATCATCATGGCGATCGGCCTGGTCTGGGCGGCGGTGTGGTACAAATTCGTCAAGGAACGGCCTGAAGGCGAGGGTGCCGAGGATATCCTGCGGGCCGAGGGTCAAAGCGAGCTGGCGGCGCAGCCGGTGTTCCCGCTGCGGTACTACCTCAAGCAGCCCACGGTGCTGTTCACGTCCCTGGCGTTTTTCTCCTATAACTACACGCTGTTCTTCTTCCTGACCTGGTTCCCCAGTTACCTGACCATGGCCCACGGTCTCAACGTCAAGGACATGAGCATCGCCACGGTCATTCCCTGGGTCCTGGGGTTCCTCGGCCTGGCCCTGGGCGGTTTCATTTCCGACTTCGTGTTCAAGAAAACCGGGCGGATGATGTTCTCCCGCAAGGTGGTACTGGTGACCTGCCTGTTGCTCTGCGCCGCGTGTATTGCGGTTGCCGGGGTGGTCAAGACCTTGTATCCGGCAGTTATCCTCGTTGCCCTGGCCGTGTTCTTCCTTTACCTCACGGGTGCCATCTATTGGGCGATCATCCAGGACACCGTGCCTGCCGCGCGGGTGGGTGGCGTCAGTGGCTTCATGCATTTCCTGGCGAATACCTCGGGCATCATTGGTCCGACCTTGACGGGCTTTCTGGTGCAATTCACCGGTTCGTTCACCAGTGCATTCCTGCTGGCGGGATTGTTGACCGTGATTGGCGCCGTGTGCGTAGCGCGTTATGTCAAACCGCTTTCGGCGGCGGATACCGGTAACGCGCAGGCAGTGAGCCCGCAACCCGTTTCGGCCCTGAGCCGGCCATAACTCAAAGGAGCCTGTCGATGCCCACCGTGAACCGTGTGCCCTCAGCCGGCACTGTCCGTGACATCGGGATCGTGCATCTTGGCCTGGGGGCGTTTCATCGCGCCCACCAGGCGGTCTACCTGCAACGCCATCTCAACCGTCATGGCGAAAGCGATTGGGGATTGTGCAGCGCCAACCTGCGCTCGAATCGCACATTGGTTGATCAATTGCGCGCGCAGAAGGGTCGCTATCATGTGGCCGAATACCGTGACCGCGAGCGGGTGACGCTGCGTGAGATCGGTGTACTGCGCCAGGCCTTGTATGTGGGCGAGGGCGGCCATGAGTTGGAGCAACTGTTGCAGCGCATGGCCGCGCCGCAAACCCGGATCGTCACGCTCACCGTCACCGAGAAAGGTTATTGCCTGAACCCGGCCACCGGACAGCTACGCACCGAAGATCCAGCGATTGTCCATGACATTGCGTATCCCCAAGCGCCGCGCACGGCGCCCGGTATTATCCTCGAAGCCCTGCGCCGCCGCCGCGCCACAGGCACGCCTGCGTTTACGGTGCTGTGCTGCGACAACATGCCCGACAACGGCCAGCGCACTCGCCAGGCGGTGAGCGCGTTGGCGGCGTTGCAGGACCCAGTCCTGGCGCAATGGGTCAATGAGCATGTGGCGTTCCCAGGCTGCATGGTTGACCGGATCGTTCCCGCCATGGACGGCGAGTCCTTCACCCGGCTGGAGCAGCAACTGGATTGCCCCGACCGTGCGGCGGTGGTCTGTGAAAGCTTCAGCCAGTGGGTGATCGAAGATCACTTTCCTCTCGGGCGTCCGGACTGGGAGGAGGAAGGCGTGCAGATGGTGGGCGATGTGCGTCCATTTGAAACCATGAAGCTGCGCATGCTCAACGGCAGCCATTCGTTGCTGGCCTACGTGGGGCTGCTGGCCGGCCACGACTTGGTGTTCGAAGCCATCAACGATGCGGATCTGGCGCGTTTCATCGCACGCTATATGGCCGAGGAAGCCGCGCCGACCCTGGCCATGCCGGCGGGCATCGATCTTGCGCTCTACGCCCGCGATCTCAAGGCGCGATTTGCCAATGACAGCCTGCAACACCGTTTGCGCCAGATCGCGATGGACGGTTCGCAGAAACTGCCGCAACGCTGGTTGCTTGGCGCGCAGCAATTGCTCGGTGAAGGGCGTGACCTGAGCTGTACCGCATTGGGTATCGCGGCCTGGATTCACGACTGCACGCAGCCGCGCCCCGACGGTTCGGCACCGGTGATCGACGACCCCTTGAGCGCCACCTTTGCCGAGCTTGCCGGGCGGTTCGAAGGCGCGGCCTTGGTGGATGCCTTTCTCGGCCTGGACGAAGTGTTCCCGGCCAGCCTGTCGGATCGCCCTGCCTTTCGTGACGCTGTACAAAGCGCCTACGCCGCCCTGGTCCGCGATGGCATGGTCAGCCTTTTGCACAACTTTGCCGCACACCACTAACAGGAAAGGAGCACAGCATGGAACACACATGGCGTTGGTTTGGCCCCAAGGATCCGATCTCCCTGGCGGACGTGCGTCAAACCGGCGCGACCGGCATTGTCACCGCGCTGCACGAAATTCCCAATGGCCAAGTCTGGCCGGTGGAAGCTATCGCGGCGCGCAAGCAGATGATCGAAGCCGCGGGCTTGAGCTGGTCGGTGGTGGAAAGCATTCCGGTGCACGAAGACATCAAGCGCGGCTGCGGCCGGCGTGACGAGTACATCGCCAATTATCAGCAAAGCGTGCGCAACCTGGCGAGCTGCGGCATCGATATCGTGTGCTACAACTTCATGCCGGTGCTGGACTGGACCCGCACTGACCTGGCCTGGGAGCTGGCGGATGGCGGTTGGGCGCTGCGTTTCGATCAAACCGCGTTCGCTGCGTTCGACCTGTTCATCCTCCAGCGCCCGGACGCCCAAGCCGAATACAGCGCCGAAGATATCCAGCGGGCCAGAACCTACTTCGAGCAACTGACGCCGGCCCGCAGCGAAACATTGGTCAATACCTTGATCGCCGGTCTGCCCGGTGCCGAGGAGCATTACAGCTTGGATGACTTTCGGGCGTTGCTGCGCACCTACGCTGACATCGACGCCGACAGGTTGCGTGAGCACCTGGGGTACTTTCTGCGCGCGGTGATACCGGTGGCGGAGGAGGTGGGCGTGCGCATGGCGATCCATCCGGACGATCCACCCCGAGCGCTGCTTGGCTTGCCGCGCATCCTGTCGACCGCCGAGGATGCCCAATGGCTGCTGGACGCGGCGCCCAGCGCCGCCAATGGCCTGACGTTCTGTACCGGCTCTTATGGCGTGCGTGAAGACAACGATCTGGTGGCGATGGCCAAGCACTTTGCGCCGTTCATCTACTTCACCCACCTGCGTTCAACCCGCCGCGAGGCCGACCCGCGCAGCTTCCACGAGGCCCATCACCTGGACGGCGACGTCGACATGGTCGGGGTCATTGGTGCCCTGGTGGCCGAAGAGCGCAGGCGTGAACGCGAAGGCGGCCCACGCTTGCCGCTGCGTCCCGACCATGGGCATCAACTGCTCGACGACCAGCACCGTAAAAGCAACCCGGGCTATTCGCTGATCGGTCGCCTCAAGGGGCTGGCGGAAATCCGCGGTGTGGAATTGGCGGTGCGCCAACAACTGCCTTGATGGCATGAAAACGGAGCAAGTTGCCAGCGGGCAAACCGTTGGCTACTTGTTCTGTCCATTGGCCGTGAGCTCTTGCGGCTCCAGCGCTTGCAACCAACGATTTTCCGAACGGCTCAGATGCTGGCGCATTGAGGTTTGTGCACCGAGCATGTCTTTTTGGGCCACGGCGCGAAGGATTGCTTCATGCTCGATGACGGCCGCTTGCCAGGTCAAAGCGTTCTCTGAATGTTTGCTCAAGTGCGCCGAGATAGGGTTATGTCGCTCATCAAAGAGCCCGGTGATGATCCGGACCAAGGCAGAGTTGCCGCTCATTTTAGCCAGGCGATGGTGAAACTTGCGGTCATCCTCCAGAGGCGGCAAACCCTTTTCGATGGAGGCACGCATGGCATCAATACATTCCTGAAGGTAGCGATAGTCGCTTTTTTTAGCGTGCAGACAAGCCAGAATTATCGACTCACCTTCGATCAAGGCACGCGCCTGCATAAGCTCCGAGGGACTTTCGCCGAGCGTTACGGTGTTATTTGTGCCTTCCAAGGCCAGGGCTCTGACGTACACGCCTGAGCCCATCTTGATGTCAACCACGCCTTCTATTTCCAGGGCGATCAGCGCTTCGCGCAGCGAGGGTCTGGAGACACCAAGACGTTGCGTCAAATCGCGCTCGGGAGGAAGCCGTGAGCCGGGTTTGAAATCCCCCTGCAAGATGTAGTTCCGAAGCTGGTCGGCGATTTTCTGATACGGCTTTCGCTCAGAGGCGTTTGTCGGTGCGGCCATCGGTACGGCGTCCTTCAGGAAGTTTGCGAAGGCTACCATAGCCCGGATGAGTGGCTGTTCGTTTCACATCACCGCGCCCATCTGCCAGGGCAGGAACTCGTTGTCGCCCAAGCCGTTTTCTTCGCTGCACGTGGGGCGTCCGGAGGCGGTGTCGAGCATCAATTGAAACAGCCGCTCACCGGCCTGCGCCACCGATTCCAGGCCATCGACAATACCGCCGGCATTGAAGTCCATATCCAGTTCCATGCGATGGAACAGGCCGGTGTTGGTAGCAATTTTTAAAGAGGGAGTGGGTTTGCACCCGTAGGTCGAGCCACGGCCTGTGGTAAAGCAGATGAGATTCGCGCCTCCCGCTACTTGGCCGGTGGCTGACACGGGGTCGTAGCCAGGCGTGTCCATGAATACCAGTCCGTGGGTATCGATCGTTTGGGCGTAGTGATAAACGCCCATTAACCCGGTGGTGCCGGCTTTCGCCACGGCGCCAAGGGATTTTTCCAGAATGGTGGTAATGCCGCCGGCCTTGTTGCCAGGGGAGGGGTTGTTGTTCATGTCACCGTCATGGTGGCGTACGTAGGCTTCCCACCAATGGATGCGCGCCATCAACTTTGCCGAGACCTCGGCCGAGACGGCGCGTGCCGTCAAGAGGTGTTCAGCGCCATAGATTTCTGGCGTTTCCGAAAGAATGGCACTGCCGCCGTGCCGCACAAGCTGGTCCACCGCCGCCCCGAGTGCCGGGTTCGCGGTGATGCCTGAGTAACCATCCGAGCCGCCGCATTGCAAACCCACGCTGAGGTGGCTGGCCGCAACGGTGGTACGCCGCAAACTATTGATGATGGGCAGCATCGCTTCAATGTGCGCGATGCCCCGTTGTACGGCTTCGCGAGTACCGCCCGCTTCCTGAATGATTAGACTGGCCTTGAGCGTAGCTGAGCGATCCCCCAGTTCATTCATCAAAGGCGCGAGTTGGTTGACCTCACAGCCCAGGCCGATCAATAACACCCCGGCAAAATTGGGGTGATCGGCGTAGCCGCGCAAGGTCCGTTTGAGGATATCGATCCCTTCGCCTTTCGCCCCCATGCCACAACCGCTGCCATGGGTAATTGCGACAACGCCATCGACATGGGGGAAGTCTTTCAGGCGCTCGGGAGAGAACGCATTGGCGATGTGTTTGCAGACGGTTGCCGAGCAGTTAACGCTGGAAATAACACCGATGTAATTGCGTGTGCCGACGCGCCCATCATCGCGGACAAACCCCTCGAAGGTCGCCGGTTCATGGCTGAACACCGTGGGCACATAGCGGTTCTGCACGCTGTGTTCGGCGTTGGTGGCGGGCATGTCCAGGTTGTGTACATGGACGTAATCACCGGGTTCGATGCCGCGAGTGGCCAAGCCTATGGTTTGGCCGTACTTGAGCACCTGTTGGCCAACCAACAGCGCACGCAGGGCGATCTTGTGGCCGGATGGAATCGGTTGCCGGGCGATCAGCGCGATACCGTCGGCGTTGAGGTGTTGGCCGGCGGCGATATCGCCTCGAGCCACGGCAACATGGTCGCCGGGTGTCAACACCAGCAAGGACTGACTGTCACTCATCACGTCTCTCCTAACACTCGATGATTGCTTTGACGACGCCTTGTTTGGGGTCGAGCAATGTGGCGAACGCGCTGGGGACATCGCTGAGCGTCAGTCGATGGGTATTGAGGGCGGCGTGCGGAATCAAACCGTTGCGCAAGCATTGCTCTACATAATGGAAGTCTTCGTGGGTGGCGTTGCGGCTGCCCATCAATGTGGCTTCGCGCTTGTGGAATTCAGGGTCG
Source organism: Pseudomonas sp. SWRI18 (assembly GCF_014268345.1). Taxonomy (NCBI): domain Bacteria; kingdom Pseudomonadati; phylum Pseudomonadota; class Gammaproteobacteria; order Pseudomonadales; family Pseudomonadaceae; genus Pseudomonas; species Pseudomonas sp. SWRI18. Next base: position 187,410 of record NZ_JACCQQ010000009.1, on the reverse strand, counting down.
GAGAAGGTGATGGAATCGCGAACCACCGAAATCATCACATAGGTGCCGCCGTGCGCGATGAACTCAAACCCACGCTCCATGGCGCGCGCATTGCCGGTGGCATCGAACACCACGTCGAAAAAGTCACCCTCGGTCAGTTCAGCCAGGGTCTCCTTGTCGCCTTCGCCGATTTTCACCGCCGCGTGAATCTTCAGGTGTTCCTTGCAGAACGCCAGGCGATCATCGCGCGTATCCAGAACGGTGACCTGCGCGCCACGCAGACTGGCGAAAATCGCCGCCGCCATGCCGATTGGGCCGGTGCCGACCACCAGTGCGCGTTTATCCGCCTGGATATTTGAACGCCGTACGGCATGAGCGCCGATTGACAGGAATTCGATCATCGCGGCCTGGTCCAGTGTCACCCCCATGGCCTTGTGGACGAACTCATGGGGGATGCTCAGGTATTCGGTGAAGGCACCGTCGCAATGAACCCCCAGCACTTGGATGCGCGTGCAGCAGTTGGTCTTGCCCTGACGGCAGGCGATGCATGTTCCGCAGGAAAGATAGGGCATCACGTAGACGACATCGCCACTTTTGAGGTCGCTGGCGCTGTCAGCTTCTTCCACTACCCCGGAGAACTCATGGCCCATCACACGCGGGTATTCGAGGTAGGGCTGATTGCCGGTGAAAATATGCAGATCGGTGCCGCAGACCCCGACGCGCTTGATGCGGATAAGGATTTCGCCGGGCTTTCTGGCCGGTTTTTCACGCTCGACGGCGGTTAACGAACCGGGTGCATTGCAGATGACAGTCAGCATGTTGAGGCTCCTTGGCCGGGGCGCAGGCGACGGATGTCGTACAGCGGGACAGGGCTTCAAAGCTACACACCGAGAAAATTATTGGCAATACCAATTTAGGCAAATGACAATTGGACCGACCAATTAATATTTCGGGAGAATGCATCAGTAGCAAGCGTGCCAGTACCGATGACCTTCCCGTGGATCAGCGCGTAGCCTTTTGGGGGCAGTACAACGCATCGACACTGGTCGGTCTGAAGTGCTCGTCCTTCAGCGAAACCGGGTTCAGCGCGCGGGAGGACAATCTGAGTCTGGACCGGGTGCGGGTCGCCCATATTGCCGGTACCCAACATGTCATCGAGCGTGACGGTTCAATGATTCGCAGCGTGCCCAAAGAGTCGGTGTTCGTATCGCTGGTCCAGCCCCATCGTTTTATTCTGGAGAAACGCTTGCAGGGAGCGTTCCGTCTGCTGAGCCAGGCGGACAGTTGCGGGCTGGACATTGCCGAGATCGCCTATCGTCAAGGCTTCACCAGCCAGGCGCATTTTGCCAGGGCCTTCAAGGCGCACTACGGGCGCACGCCCAGCGACGTGCGCGCTTCGTCGGTCGGCCAATAGCGTTCGCGATCCAGCCGACTGCCTTGTTAGATGTGCCGCTGATGCTTCTTCAATCGATACGCAAACTGCGCGCGGCTCAGCCCCACGAGTCGGGCTGCGGCGGCCAGGTTGCCGGCGGTGCGTTGCAGTGCTTCGTGGATCAGGCGCGATTCCAGGCCTTCGATGGAAAACCCCTGTTCCAACGGGCCAAGGGTGTCCAGCAGTGCGGAGCCCGGGGCCGGGCCGCCGTTTGACAGGCTGCCGTGGTCGTCCAGGCTATAGGGATCCGCCGGCAGGGCTTCGTTGCGAAACAGATGCACCAGGTCGATGGCTTGGCCTTCATCGCTGGCGATCAAACCGCGCTCGATCAGGTTTTGCAGCTCGCGCACATTGCCCGCGAAATCGTAGCGCAGCAGCACTTTCAGGGCGCGCATGGTCAAGCCCGCAGGCGTGCGCACATATTCCTGGCAGAACCGGGTGAGAAACGCATTGATCAACAGCGGGATGTCATCCCTGCGTTCGCGCAGAGGCGGCAGGGCGATGGGGTAGACATTCAGCCGGTAGAACAGGTCTTCGCGGAACGTACCGTCCGCCACGGCTTTGCGCAGATCAATATTGGTGGCGGCAACCACCCGCACATCCACCTTGATACCGCGTCCGCCGCCGACGCGTTCGATCTCGCGCTCCTGCAACGCCCGCAGCAGTTTGCTTTGCCCGCCCAGGCTGAGGCTGGTGATTTCATCCAGAAACAATGTACCGCCCTGGGCGCGCTCGAAACGTCCGGGACGCGAGTGCGTGGCGCCGGTGTAGGCGCCGCGCTCGACACCAAAGAGTTCAGCCTCCATGAGGTTGTCGGGGATGGCCGCGCAATTGAGCGCCACGAACGGGCTGTCGCGGCGCGGGCTGAGTTGGTGCAACTGGCGGGCAAACATCTCCTTGCCGACCCCGGACTCACCGCTGATCAGCACCGTGGCCGGGGTCAGGGCGACCCGTTGCAGGGCCTGGGTCGCGGCGTTGAAGGCGGCGCTGGCACCAATCAACGGTTGCGGCTGGCCGAGCCTGGCGCCGTCGCTTGGCGGTGGGGAGGATGGGGCGGCGGCGGGGCGGCCGATGGGCTGGGACACATTCAGGTAGCGCAGGTCCTGTTCGACGTCACCCCATTGTTCGGCCGTCTTGCCGATCACCCTGCAGTTGCTGTGGCCCATGCCACGGCATTGCACTTCGCGAAAGATCACCATCTGCCCGAACAGACCGCTGACGAAACCGATGGCATAGCCCGTTTCCGTCCAGCACACCGGGTCCTGGCCGATGCCATAGACGCTCACGTGTTCATCGGCCTCGCACGAGTGGTGCCACAGAAACTCGCCTTCGTAGAACCCGGAATCGGCGTCGAATTTGAAGTGCAGGGGTTCCACCTTGGTCATGCCTTCCAGGGTATGCAGGTGCGTGCCGGCGCGAAACACCGCGGCGGCATCGGCCTGCGGCCAGCGTTCACGGATCAAGCGGGCGTCGCGCAAGCCGCAGGCGTAACCGGTACGTGTGAACAGGCCGCGAGCCTGCTCCAGCCCGAGGCGTTCGATGACCTCCCCGCGCAGGGCACCGAAGGCGGAACTGTGCAGCAACAGCATGCGTTGGTCGTTGAGCCAGATACGTCCGTCTTCGGGAGAAAAGAACAGGCAGTCGGTCAGCTCCGCAGGCGTCGGCGAACTGGTGTCGCTCAACTGGCGGCTGTCACCGCGCGGATGATAAGGCGCCGTGGCCGCCGGGTGGCCAGGCAACGCGCTGTGGGGATTAGTCATTGTTATGCCCCTGCAAAGCGAATGATCGATATGAGTAACCGCTCAGATAGTTATTAAACATAACCTTATCAAATGAACAAGTGCCAGGGCTGCGGTTTTTACCGCCGCTGGGCGCGGTGTGCCTGGGCGGTGTGCAGCAAGCCCTGACTTAGAGCCTTCCACGGCGAATGTCCCGGCCGGCGCGTGCAAACGGCACAGCCTTTGCTCAAGGCTTGAGGCGGCGTTTGCACCCTGTGCGGACGATGACAATTACAAGAACCGGGAGTTGCCATGCCAGTGTCTGAAACCACCCACCTGCTACAGCGGGCCCTTGAGTCCGAATGCCTGTTCAACGGCGATTGGATACCCGCCTCGGGGGCCATGGTCCCCGTGATCGAACCTGCCACCGGCGAACCCTTGATGCGTTGCGCCATGGCCAGCCCGGCCGATATCGCCATGGCCAGCCGAAGTGCGGCCCTGGCCCAGCCGGCATGGGCCGCACTCGGCCCACGGGAGCGCGCGCAGGTGTTTCGCAAAGCTGCCGACCTGGCCCAGCAGTCATTTGCCGAACTGGCGCTGTATGTTGCCCGGGAAACCGGGGCAACGCTGTTCAAGGGCGAACACGAAGTGCGCGAGGCGATTGTGCTGCTGCATCAGGCGGCGGGCCTGTTGTCCCAACCCCATGGGCTGGTGCTGCCGAGTGCGGCGGGGCGCTTGTCTTACGCCCGGCGCCAGCCCCATGGCGTGGTCGGGGTGATTTCGCCGTTCAATTTCCCTTTGGTGCTGTCGTTGCGCTCGGTGGCACCGGCCCTGGCGGCGGGCAATGCGGTGGTGCTCAAGCCCGATCCGCAAACGCCGGTCAGCGGCGGGTTCCTCATCGCCCGGCTGTTCGAGGAGGCTGGGCTGCCCAAGGGCCTGCTGCAGGTAATGCCCGGCGCCGCGCCGGCAGGCGAAGCGCTGTGCCGCGACCCCAACGTGCGGATGATCGCGTTCACGGGCTCCACGGCGGCGGGGCGCAAAGTCGCCCAGGTGGCCGGGCGACACCTGAAAAAAGTCGCGCTGGAGCTGGGCGGCAAGAACCCGCTGATCATTCTCGAAGACGCCGACCTCGACCTGGCCGCGAGCAACGCCGCCTGGGGGGCCTGGCTGCATCAGGGACAAATCTGCATGGCCACCGGCTTGATACTCGTGCATGAATCCATTGCCGCCAGCCTGACGCGCAAGCTGGTGGACAAGGCCCGGGCCCTGACCGTGGGCAATGCCGCCCGGGGTGAGGCCGCACTCGGCCCATTGATCAACGCGCGTCAATTGCAGCGTGTGCACGAGATCGTCAGCGACAGCCTGCAGGCCGGCGCGCGGTTGGAGACGGGCGGCGAATATGACCAGTTGTTCTACCGGCCCACCGTACTCAGCGGTGTCCGGCCGGGCATGCGCGCCTTTGAGGATGAAATATTTGGCCCGGTGGCCACGGTGGTCAGCTTTGCCACGGACGAGGAGGCCATCGAGCTGGCCAACCGCACGGAATACGGCCTCTCGGCCGGCATCCTCTCGCCTTCCGTGGGGCGCGCCATGGCCATTGGCGAGCGGCTTGGCTGCGGCCTGCTGCACATCAACGACCAGACCGTGGCAGACGAGTGCATCAACCCCTTCGGTGGGCGTGGTGCGTCCGGCAATGGCGGCAGCGTGGGCGGGCCCGCCGACTGGGATGAGTACACCCAGTGGCAGTGGGTCACCGTGAAAAACACGCCGCCGACTTATCCCTTCTGAACCCGTGGCACACGCATGCCTATACAACAATAAGAGGGCTTGAACATGCACCTGTACAACAAAACCCTGATCGTCACCGGCGTTGCCTCCGGCATTGGCGCGCAAGTGGCGCAATTGGCGCGCTTCCAGGGCGCCACGGTGATCGGCGTTGATCGCCATGAACCGCAGTTGACCCTGGATGGGTTTTTCCAGGCCGACCTGAGCGATCCGGCGAGCATCGATGCGCTGGTGGCGCATCTGCCGGCGCGGGTCGATGCGCTGTGCAACATTGCCGGCGTGCCCGGTACGGCACCGGCGCAAACGGTGGGTGAGGTCAATTACCTGGGGTTGCGCCATCTCACTCAAGCGCTGCTGCCACGCATGCCGGCGGGTGGCAGCGTCGTCAATGTCGCGTCAATCCTCGGGGCGCAGTGGCCGCAGCGGTTGGAGCAGCACAAGGCCCTGGCCGCCACGCAGGACTTCGGCGCCGGGCAGTGGTGGCTGGCGGCCAACCCGGTCGAGCAGGCTACCTGTTATCAGTACTTCAAGGAGGCGCTGATCGTCTGGAGCCTGCAGCAATCCCAAAGCTGGTTCCGCGACCACTCGGTGCGCATCAACTGCGTCGCGCCGGGGCCGGTGTTCACGCCGATTCTGGGCGACTTCGTCAGCATGCTCGGGCCGGAGCGGGTGGCCCAGGACAGCCAACGCATGATCCGCCCGGCCCTGGCCGATGAGGTGGCGTCGGTGATCGCCTTCCTGTGCTCGGACGCGGCGCGCTGGGTCAACGGCGTCAACCTGCCGGTGGATGGCGGGCTTGCGGCCACCTACGTGTAGGCGGTGCAACCGCGTTAAGCCCCGGTGCGGATCCGCCGCGCCGGGGATCTTGAATAACAACAAAAAATACAGGACACACAAGATGCCCAAGCCTATCTTGCGGGCGCTGGCGGCCACGATTTTTGTCGCGCTGTCATCGACTGCCTACGCCTACGACTTGCCCGGACTCAACCTGGGCAGCACCAGTTTCTATGACGGTTCGCCCGCGCCCGCCGGTCCCGGTTGGTACCTGGAGGAATACCTGACGTACTCCCGTGCCAGCCGCTTCAACGATGCCAACGGGCACAAGCTGGCCTTGCCCAGACAGGACGTGGAAGTGGTGGCGCCGACCACGCAGATCATCTATGTGGGCCAACCGCTGGTCAACGGCGCGATGCCGGGTTTTACCCTGATCAATACGTCGCTGGCCCATGTCGATGTCGACGACGGTTTGGGCAACGCGGCGCTGAGTTCCCGCGCCGGGTTTGGCGATGTGATCGTCGGGCCCTTCCTGCAACTGCCGACCTTGAGCCGCGCTGACGGCAGCCCGCTGCTGGCCCAGCGCATCGAAGCCGATATCGCGGTGCCGGTGGGCGCCTACGACCGCAAGCGCTCGATCAACCCTGGCAGCAACTTCTGGTCCTTCAACCCGTATTACGCGGCCACCTACTGGTTCAGCCCAACGTGGTCGACCAGCGGGCGCTTCATGTACCTGTGGAATGGCAAGAACGACGCGCCGGCGGCCGGCTTTGGTGATGTCTCCAGCACCCAGGCCGGCCAGGCGCTGCACGCCAACCTGACGCTGCAATATGCCGTGAGCCAGCAATTGAGCGTGGGGTTGAACGGCTACTGGCTGAAGCAGATCACCGACACCAAGGTCGATGGTGACGCGGTGAGCGGGCGCCGAGAAAAGGTCTGGGCCATCGGCCCAGGCCTGGTCTATGCGTTCAACAAGGAAAACGTGCTGTCGGTGAACGCCTACTTTGAGCAGCAGGCGCAAAACCGCACCCAGGGCGACAAACTGGTGCTCAACTGGCTGCACCAGTTCTAGACGTCTGTGTGCCGGGCAGGTCCAGCGGCGCCGTACGCACCATCACGCTGATGATGGTGAGTGCGGCGATCACCAAGCCGGGGGAAGTCGCCAGCAGCACGCCAGTGGTGCCGGCGCCTGCTGCCAGCAGTTGCCCGGCAGCCAGCGGCCCGGCCACCGAGCCCAGCCGGCCGATGGCCACGGCCGCACCGACGCCGGTGGCGCGCACGGCGGTGGGGTAGGAGGGTGGGGCGCTGGCATACAGCACCAGTTGCGCAGCCATCACGAACAAGCCGGCGGCAAAGCCCGCGATGGCCATGGGCACGATGCCCACCGACAGTCCGACACCGGCCAGCGCGGCCAGCAACCCGGCATACACGAACAGCACCACCTTGAGAGCATTGCAGCGGTCCAGCAGCACGCCGCCGAGCAGTGAACCCAGGGCACCGCCGATATTGAACAGCATCTGCACCATGCCCGCCTGGGGTTTGCTGAAGCCTTGTTCCAGCAACAGCGACGGCAACCAGTTGAGCAGCATGTACATCACGGTCAGGGTGAAGAAGTAACTCAGCCATAACGCCAGTGTGGTGCGGGCGCGACCTTCGCCGAACAGTGCCTGGCCGGTGGAAGGGCGGGTGCCGGGCGTGTTGTCGAGTTGTTGGCGAAAAGCGTTGGATTCAGGCAGCAGCAGGATCATCAACGGCACGGCCAGCAGGGGCGCGAGGCCGCCGATGATAAAGGTGGTTTGCCAGTGCTCACTGGAAAACATCGCCACCACGGCGGCCAATGCACCGCCCAGCGGCACACCGCAGTACATGACGCTGATGGCCGTGCCGCGATTGCGCTCGCTTACCGCTTCGGCGCATAGGGCGATCAGGTTGGGCAGCGCGGCGCCCAACCCCAGGCCGGTGAGGAAGCGCACCAACAGCAGGCTTGCATAGTTTTCGACAAACGCGGTGCTCAGGGAGAACAGCCCGAACAACAGCACCGCCATCACCAGAATTTTCTTGCGGCCGATACGGTCGGCAATCCAGCCGCCAAAGAACGCGCCCGGCAGCAGCCCGATAATCCCGACGCTGAACACCCAGCCAAGCATTTTCGGGTCGAGGGCAAAGCTGTGGCGCAACCCTGCGGCGGTGGTGCCGGCCGCCTGCAGGTCGAAGCCTTCGATCAGCGCAACGATAAAACACAAAGCGATCGTCAGCGTCGAACGACGCGATGGACTGTTCATGGGCAAACCTCATTGTTGTTTTTGTTGTGGTGGCAAGCCTGACCGGCTGCTGGCAATTAAGATAACAAATATAACTATAAAAAGAAGGGTGCAGAATCTGCCTGCGCAATCATCAAGGGAGCCGTCTATTTCAGCCGTTTGGGACTCACGGCCGTATACAAAGGCAAAATAGATAATTTTATTAATGTTCGATTATCGGTCAGTGGTAGTTGACGACGGCCGCTTGCTGTTTCCATTCTCTGTTCGCGAAGCCGCTTGAGCCGAGCGTGTGCCACCCTAAAACAACAACAAAAAATGGACATCGAACATGCCAAAACTCCCCACCGACGCCGTCGCGGCGGCCTGCTGTGCGTCGAACAGCACTCCATGCCTGATCAGCGCGCTGCTGATGTTGAGTGTCCTGCCCGCCCCGTCGTGGGCGGCGGGGTTTATCGACGACAGCCATGGCACCCTGACGCTGCGCAATTACTACCTGGACCGTGACTACAAGGACGACGGCGCCAAGACTGCTGCCCGGGAATGGGCCCAGGCGTTCATCCTCAACCTGGAATCAGGGTACACCCCTGGCACCGTGGGTTTTGGGCTGGATGTGCGCGGGCTGATGGGGGTCAAGCTCGACTCGTCGCCGGACCGCAGCGGCACCGAGCTATTGCCGGTGTCGGCCAGCGACAAGCGTGCCGCCGATGAATACTCGCGCCTGGCGCCGACGGCCAAGCTGCGGTTTGCCCAGACCACCGTGAAGGCCGGCGACGTGTCGATCTTCCTGCCATTCGCCTTCGCCAGCCCGTCGCGCCTGCTGCCGCAGACCTTTCGCGGCGCCACGTTGAGTTCCAAGGATATTGATGGCCTGACCCTCAATACCGGCTATATCGACCGCATCAACAAGCGCGACTCCACCGACTACCAGGCCATGACCATCGCCTCGCCCAACCGGCGATTCAATGCCACGGCCACCACCTCGCACCTGGCGTATGTGGGCGGCGATTATCAGCTCAACAAGGACTTCAGCCTGCGCGTGTACCACGCCGAGGTGGCGGACCTTTACCAGCAGGACACCCTGGCATTACTGCACAACCTGCCGCTGGGCGATGGTGTGCTCACCAGCGACCTGCGCAGTTTCTTCAGCCGCGAGGACGGCAGCGCCAAGGCCGGCGAGGTGGATAACCGCAACCTCTCGGCGCTGTTCGGCTACCGCCTGGGCGGGCACCGGGTCAGCCTGGGCTATATGCATTCCAGCGGGGAAACGGCCACGCCCTATATCTCGGGGACCGAGTTGATGGGCATGAGCGAACTGACCATGAGTTCGGACTTCCTCAACGCCAAGGAGCGCACCTGGCAGGCCATCTATGACTATGATTTTGCGGCGTCGGGTGTGCCGGGCCTGAAGACCCGGCTGCGCTATGTACGCGGCGACAACATTGAGCTTGCGGCCTTCAATGCCGAGGATCGCAAGGAGCGCGAGTTCCAGATGGAGCTGGGCTACGTAATCCAGAGTGGCCCGCTGAAAAACGTCGGGCTGATGGCGCGCAAGTCGATCTACCGCAACGACTTTCCCGGCGGCGCGGCCTTTCGCGATGAAAACCAGACCCGCTTTCTGGTGCTCTACACCGTGGCGCTCTGGTAGATCATCCGTCCTGATACACCTTCTTGAGCAAGCGCAGCAGCTCTGCACGTTCCTCGACGTCCAGGGCTGCGGTGGCGTCCAGGTCGCTTTGCGCGGCAATGGCCTTGAGTTCCTTGAGCAGGGCTTCGCCGGGTTTGCTCAAGAAAATCCCGTAGGAGCGCTTGTCCGGTTTGCACCGCACGCGCACAGCGAGTGCGCGGCTTTCCAGCTTGTTGAGCAAGGGCACCACCTGGGGCGGCTCGATGGCCAGGGCGCGGGCCAGGTCGGCCTGCATCAGCCCGGGGTTCTGCTCGATGATCGCCAGGGCCGAGAATTGTGCGGGGCGCAGGTCGTGGTCCGACAGCCGGCCGATCAGGTTCTGGAACAGCTTGAGCTGTGCGCGGCGCATGGCGTAGCCGATCAGTTCGTCCAGTGCCGAGTCCAGCGGCGGCGGAACCTCGCTGCCGTCGGGGAGTGCTTCACTCACATTGGCGGGATTAGAGCGCGTGGCCATTACCTATGGATCCTTGTTCAAATCAAGTTAAGAAAGCTAACTAGCTTGCCGGTATTGTCGGTCGCTGGCTAGCGCATCCTCTCAGGCAGTGTTTCACTGCCGGGTTGCGAAGCACTCAAAAGCTCGGCATTGATGACCGAGCGTCTGTCCACACGTGCGATGATATACGCACATATTCCAAGTATCGCAGGGCACAGCGCCAATACCGCGAAGCTCTTCACGACGGGCATGCCGCTGTTGAGCACATAGGCTCCCAGGAGCGGGCCACATATCGAACCGATCTTGCCCATTGAGGCAGCCCAGCCGGCACCGTTGCCTCGAATCACACTGGGATAGAAAATCCCGGCGATGCTGGTGATTCCATAGTGACCGCCCTTGACGAAGATCGCGCCGGCCAGGCTCAGCACAATGAAGGCGTCTCCCTGCAGATTGCCAATACCCAGAATCAAAAGAAAGGGCAGCGACAACAGCGGATAGATCATCACCGCACAGGGCCCCCGGGTGTCGACCAGGCGCATCAGAACCAACCCCGCCATGGCCCCGCTGAACGAGGCAAAGGAGCTTACCCATGAGGCAGTCGCCCGATCAAAACCGGCGTACTGGTATACCAGGGGACTCCATGACGCCAGAAAGTACATGGCCATGGAGCTGGCGCCAAAGCCGATCCAGATCATCGGCGTGATCCATTTCAGTTTGCCGACAAACAGCTGGCTGACCCGAAATGGCCGGCGGCCGATGTCAATTTCATCTGCAAGAAAATAGCGATCCCCGGCGCGGGTATCGATGCTGGGATTCAGACGCTTGAGGATCCGCGCCACGGTTTGCGGCTGTTTGTTTTTGCTTACCAGAAACCGCACCGATTCGGGCAAGGTGAAAAACAACAGCAGGCTGGAAAGCAGCGTGGCGACGCCGCCCAGCACGAACACGCTCGCCCAGCCGTACCGAGGTGCTATCCAGACGGTCAACGGGCCGGCTGCCGCGCCCCCCAGACTAAAGCCGACCATGATGAGGGTGATCACACTGGCACGGTAGCGCTTGGGCACGAATTCGATATTCAACGCCCAGCACAGCGGCAGCATGGCGCCCAGGGCAAAGCCGTTGAGAAAGCGCAGCACCAGCAGCGAGGTGTAGCTGTCGGCAAAGGTAAACAGCAGCGTCAGCACACCAAAAGAGCTAGTGGACAGGATGATCGTCGGGCGACGGCCGATCCGGTCGCCGAGGTAGCCGAAAAAGAACCCGCCCAGCATCATGCCGAACAACCCGATGGAAAAAATATTGCCCAGTTGCAGCTTGTCCAGGCCGATGTCGTCGGCCATGTAGGCGGCGGTATGGGACAACATCAACAAGTCAAAACCATCGAGGAAGGTGATCAGCACTGACACACCGATGATCAGGTAGTTGAATCCCGACAGTTTGCGCTCCTCGATCAGGGCCGCGACATCAATTGCGCGTGACGAAGTCATGGGTGTTCTCCACACATTAAGAAGCAGGCAAGCGGACGCCAGAGGGCCGGGCTCACCAGAGTTTCCAGGTGTAACCCACGATCAGACGGTTCTCGTCGAGGTCCTGGGTCAGGCCGTTGCCGGAGCGGAAGGTCACGTTGCGCCAACGCAGGTTGAGGCCTTCCAGGGCGCCGCTCTGGAACACGTAAGTCAGGTCGGTGTCGCGTTCCCATTCGCTGCCGTCGCTGACGGTGCGTGTATGTATATCGCTGCCTTTCACATAGCGGGTCATGAATGTCAGGCCGGGCAGGCCGAGCGCGGCGAAGTCATATTCGTAACGCAGCTGCCAGGATTTCTCGTTGGCTTTGGTGAATGGGTTGTAGGTCACCAGGTTCGTCACATAGGGTGTGCCGGTATCGATCACCGGGAATGCGCTCTCCCCCGACAGACGCTGGAACGCCGCGGCAAAGCGCTGGGCCCCGACGGTCAGGGTGAACATGCCGTTGAAGTTGCGGTTATCGATTTTTCCGGCTTTGCCGGTGCCAATGTCACGGCTGTCGAAATAGCGCAGGTCGGAGCGCAGGCTCATGCCCTGGCCGAGGGGCAATACGTGTATCAGGCCGGCGAACTGCTGACGGTAGATGTCCCGCAGCTCACCCTGGTGGTAGCGTAGGGTCAGCTGTTTGCCAAGGGTGTAATCGCCACCGAGCAGGTCCAGGTGATCGCTGCTTTGGCCGGCGTAGCCTATGACGTCATTACTGGCGGAGTCGCGGCCGTTGGCTTTGGTCAGTCTGGCGGCGGTAACGGTCAAGTTGTCTAGCTCGCCGGAGGTCAGGTATGCACCGGTGAAGGTCGAGGGCAGCAGGCGAGTATCGCTGTAATAGGCCAGTGGATGAATAGGCATCAGGGTGCCGGCCTTGAGCTGGGTTTTGGACAGGCGCATTTTTGCGGTCAGCCCCAGTTCGCTGTAGTCGTCTACCGGTTGGTTGCTGTCGGGACCATAGGGCAACAGCCCGGTGCCGCGACGACCAGGGCCGGAGTCAAGCTTGATCCCCAGTTCCCCCAAGGCATCGAGTCCGAAGCCAAGGGCGCCGTCGGTGAATCCGGACTGGAATTCGGCGATAAAGCCCTGGGTCCATTCCTCGGCCTTGGCCTGCGGCGCGCCGCTCTGGCGGAAGTCGCGATTCAGATAAAAGTTGCGGGTCGTCAGCGTCGCGCTGCTGTCTTGAAAGAAGTCCGCATGGGCGCAGGTGACTTGGCCACAGAGAATCACTGCGGCGATGAGGGGCATATTCCTGTTCATTTTTATTGGTCTCAGGATAAGTCAGTTTATTCGGGCCGCAGGTTGCCTGACCGCGCCGATGACGACGCGGTACGGGCTGCCTGGTTCAGGCGTTATGAGTCAGCGCAGAGCGCTCAGATTTGTGACGTGGCGGGTACTGGGCCCGATGTGCGGCGGCCGCGAGTCAGGTGCCCGATGACAAAGGCGCAGGCTGCCAGCACGGCGGGGCAGACCGCCAGGACCAGGAAACTCTTGACCACCGGCAACCCGCTGTTAAGCACATAGGCACCTAGCAACGGGCCGAGAATCGAGCCGATTTTGGCGATGGAGGTGGCCCAGCCTGCGCCATTGGCGCGGATCGCACTGGGGTAGAAGATCCCGGCAATGCTGAGAATCCCGTAGTGAGAGCCCTTGACGAACACGCCGCCGACCAGGCTCAGCATCAGGAACGCGGTGCCCTGCATTCCGGTAATGCCCAGCATCAGCAGGAAGGGCAACGCCAGCAGTGGATAGATCATCACCATGTAGGGCCCGCGCGTATCGACGAAGCGCATCATCGCCAGCCCCGCCATCGCACCGCTGAACGAGGCGATCGAGCTGACCCATGACGCGGTCGCACGGTCGAACCCCGCGTATTGATAGACCAGCGGGCTCCAGGATGCGAGGAAGTACATGGCCATGGAACTGGCGGAGTAGCCCAGCCAGATCATCGGCGTGATCCATTTCAAACGACCGATGAACAGTTGGCCGACCCTGAATGCCTTGTTGCCGATATCCGGCTCGTCGAGCAGCACGAATCGGTCGTCGGGTCGCACATCCAGGTTCGGGTCCATGCGCTTGAGAATGGCCGCGATCTTCCCTGGGGCTTTACGTTTGCTGGCCAGGAAACGCACCGATTCGGGCAGGGTGAACAACAACAGTATCCAGGCGAACAGTGTCAATACGCCGCCGAACGCGAACACCCCCTGCCAACCGATATGCGGGGCCAGCCAGACCGTCAGCGGGCCGGCCATCGCGCTGCCAAGACTGAACCCAACCATGATGACCGTCACCACCGTGGAACGATAACGCTTGGGTACGAACTCAATGTTCAAGGCCCAGCACAGCGGCAACATGGCACCCAGGGCAAAGCCGTTGAAAAAACGCAGGACCATCAGCGATTCGTAGCTGTCGGCGATGACAAACAGTAGTGTCAGCAGCCCGAACGCGCAGGTGGAGAACAATATCGTCGGACGTCGCCCTATTCGATCACCCAGGTAGCCGAAGAAAAACCCGCCGAGCATCATCCCCAGCAGGCCGATCGAGAAGATTTCGCCGAGTTGGATTTTGTCCAGGCCGACCTCATCGGCAATGTAGGAGGCGGTGTGCGAGAGCACCAGCAAATCGAAGCCGTCGAGAAAGGTGATCAAGACCGAGACCAAAATCACCACGTAGTTGAAGCGTGTCAGTTTGCGGCCTTCTATAAGCGCCGCGACGTCCAGGGTGCGGGACTGGGACATGTGCGTTCTCCACTGCATTTTTATTGTTGTTGGAGTGGCGCCGCCGTCTGCACGGCGGGCGCGTCGAACTGCTTGAAAACCTATTCCAGATTGAACGCCAGTCGCTCGCGCAACGCCTGGGCGGTTATGTCGCTCAACCTGCCACCAGCACCTGCGAGGTCCAGCGCATGAGCGGCGGCGGCACCCATCGCGATGCATGGCCCCATTACGCGGACACTCGACAGCGCGGCTGCGTCGGCGTCGATGCAACGGCCGGCGACCACCAGGTTGTCACTGCCCTCGGGCAGCATACTGCGCAGCGGCACGCTGTGGACGTGATCGTCGCCGAAGGGTTCCCATTGATAACCGCTGGTATTGCCGTGCAATTCCACCGGCCATGAGGTGCGTGCCACCGCGTCCGGGAACAGGGTGGCGGCCCGCACTTCCTCGGTGGTCAGATGATGCTGTCCGACGATCCAGCGGGTCTGGCGGATGCCCGGCAGCGCAAACGCCCGCACCCTGGCCTTGGCGTAGGCCTCAGGGTATTCCGCCTGGAGGAAGTTGATCACCTGGTCCACCTGCTGGCGCCCGGCGATGGCGACATGCGAGGCGGCGACCGGATCCAGGGGCGTTTCGATGTGGGTCATATTGAAGGCTGCGGTACCGCGCCCGGGAAATTGGAAAAACAGGCCGTCGTCGCGCTCGATGCCGTAGCTCCTGGCCTTTTGCTTGACCCGTTCGGTGAATTGCGCGCGCGTGGGCAGGTGCGCTTCATCGATATGTTCGAGCACGAACATTTGCGTGCCGTAGATGGGCGTATCCGGCTCGCGGCAGGCAAACCCGGCGTTCCAGACCAGCGCCGCGTCGCCACTGGCGTCGATAAACCCGTTGGCGGTTACCCGCACGTCACCGTAGCGGGTGGCCAATTCCACTTCCTGGACGCGCGGGCCTTCGCGCACCACGTCGCGCAACACCGCACCGAGCACCACGGTGATGCCGGCATCGAGCACCTGTTGGCCCATCCAGCGGCCCAGGGCGACTTCGTCGTAGTAAATCACGGTGGTCAAGGGGCCAACGGCATGGTGCAGGTCACCCGAGGCGCCGAGGTCGCGAAGGATGCCGTCAGCGATGCCATGGGTCAGCAACGTGCGGTTTGGGCCATTGGAGAACAAACCGCAAAAAGTTCCGATGATCGAGCCGACTGCCTGGCCGCCGAGCATCGGCAGGGCATCGAACAGCACGACGCGTTTGCCGAGTGCGGCAGCCTCCAGGGCGGCTGAAATACCGGAAATACCCGCGCCGGCAATGCAAACGTCAGCTTGCAGGCGTTGGGCGGCAGGGGCGCTGGTACGGCGTACCGTGCGAATAACATGAGCCATAAAACTACCTTCGAGGTGTAAAAAAAAGGGCGACCGAGCCCGACCCCGTTGACCAGCGGCCACGGGTGGGTTGCTTCGCAAGCTTGCCGGGTTAAGACGGGGCCGGCATGCACGATTGACGCGGCGTCACTTCGACGATTCCGGCATCGGCATCGACGCGTACCCAATCGCCGGTACGGATGCGGCTCAGCGGATCCGCGGTGAAATCGGTCATGGCCGGTGCATGCACGACCACCGCGCCCAGGCCCATTTTTGCCGTCATTTCATTGAACAGCATGGCGCCCGGCGCGACGCCGGCGAGACGGGCGATATGAAATTGCGAGGACCAGCCGGAAGACCCTTTGGCGCCGGGAAACACCAGCACTTTGCCTGCGAAACTGATGCCCTTGAGTTCATGACGGGTTTCGATCACGGTGCCGCTGCGCGGGTCGATGCCGCCCCAGCCGGAGATACGGTCATGGGTCACCAGGGCTTCGCCTTCGAAACAGCCGCCGACGACCTTGCGGCCTTTGAGGGTAAAGGTTGCGCTCATTTCAATACTCCTTTCCAACGGCCTTCGATGGCCGCCTGGACACAGTCGGCGGTGGTGCCGAACCATGTTTGAATACCCATGATCGCCGGCAGGTAATGCGCCTGTTTGGTCGAGTCCACAGCCGCCACTCGGGTGCCCTCGGGAATCACCTTGCCGATCGCCGAGCAGGTATCGGTCATCACATGGCCGCCTGCCTGCTCGATAATCCGCGTGTAGCCGGCGACGTCGGCCAGGTACTTGATTGACGCCGCGGTAAACAGCCATAGCTCGGTATTCGCACTCAGGCGCTGACCTTCCAACAACTGGCAGACTTCGCGGATTTGATCGAGGCTGTAGTGCGGGCAACCGAGCATGACGAAATCAACCTGCGCATCGTGCGCCGTAATGTTGACTTGCTCGTAGGCCCAGCGCCGTTCGGCTTCACCGAAGCGCAAAGTGGCTGAAGGCCGGGAGGCGCCGAACGCTTGCTCGCGGGTACGCGCCTCGGGCGTGACCCCCACCAGGTGATACATCTCCACGCCGCCGCTGGACGCCGCCGCCGCGCCGAAATGCTTGAGGCGCGCCAGGTTGGGCTGATGGCTCAAGCCCTCGATGACCGGGATGCGGTCCTGCACCTGTTCGCCGACCCAATAGCCGAGCAGCCCCCAATCGGCCGTGGTGCTCACCTCGATGTCCAGCTGGATCAGGTGACTGCCGCGACGGTTCTCGTCCAGATGCAGGCCCCAATACGGGATCTTGCCGGTCAGCATCGCCGCGCCCGTGCTTTCGCGGCCCTCGGCATTGGTACGGGCGCCGAGTACCGAGTTGATGTAAATCACCGCTGAAGACTCCATCCATGCGCAGTGTTCGCCCTTTACCGGCACGTTGCCGACCTGATAGGGCGTGCAGGTATTCAAAGGCTGCACGCCCAGGCCGTTGCTGTAGGCCTGGCCGGTTTCATAGATGCGCACCACGTCTTCGGGAATGCCTTGGCGCTCGGCGTGACGCGGGTCGATGCCCTGTTGCAGGTGACTGCTGAACACCTTGACCCTGGGGATTGCGACCACCTCGGCGCTGTCGAGGTTGAACTCGCTGAACACCGCGTCCATGCCGCCCTCGCGCTCGGCGTACTGGCGCAGGAAGGGTGTGGTGGCGCCGATGGTGCCGGCTACATTTTGCGTATCCACCAGGCCCTGTGCATCCAGGGCTTCGCCGTAACGCACCAGCAAATCCATGGCTTTTTGCACCGCCGGGCCTTGATCGCCAGCGAGCATGGCTTTCTCGTCGTCGCGCAACCTCATTGCGACTGTCCTCCTGCGTGGGTGATGTCGAGCGGTTTGATCAGTACTGCACCGTGTTCCATGGCGGACACGTTGTTGCGATAGATATCCAGCCAGCCACCGCCGAACTGGGGCGCCGGGGGCTGCCAGCGGGCGCGCCGCGCCTGCATGTCGGCTTCACTGATATCAGCATCGAGGGTGTTGAGATCCAGGTCGATGGTGATGATGTCGCAGTCCTCGACGAGCGCCAGTGGACCGCCGACGGCCGCTTCAGGGGCGACTTCTGCCACGACCAGGCCTTTGCACACCAGGCCTGAAAGGTGGCCGTCAGTCAGCATGGCCACATGGTCGCCGAGCCCGGCGCCGTCAATGGCGAATACCACTTTCGAGGCGCCGCCACCCATGGCCGGGCCGCCGCGCACACCGGCACCGCGCATGACCACCACATGGCCGGGCTGTATGCGCCCGTCCTGCAAGGCTTCGATAGCCTCGGCGGAGCGCTCGAAACAGATCGCGGGGCCTTTGAAGCGGCGCATCTTGGTCGGGTCGATGCCATATTTGACGATGCCCGCCTGGGGCGCAATGTTGCCGCTCAGCATTACGATCGCCGGCTGGGTGGCGAAGGGGTTGTCCAGCGGGCGGATCACCGCGTCATCGCTGACTGTCACACCGTGCAGGTTGTGCCGCAGGGTTTTGCCGGTAACTGTCAGTACATCGCCGTGCAGCATGGGCTCCAGACGCTTGAGCAATCCACGGCCACCGCCTGCGGCTTCCATTTGCTCAATGCTGTGTTCACCCACCGGCCGAACACCGACGAGCACGGGCACTTGTTTGCCCAGGTCCCTGAAAAGCTGGTAGACATCGACGTCAACCCCGCCCTCGGCGGCGACTGCTTGCATATGCTTGATGGTATTGACCGAACCGCCCGCCGCAAGAATGGTCGCCACGGCGTTGGTGAAGGCCTGGGGGGTGAGGATATCGCGGGGTTTGAGGTCTTCTTCGACCATTTCCACAATGCGTCGGCCGGCCTGGTGCACGAAGTCGAACATCCGGGGGCTGTTGGCCGCGATAGGCGAACTGCCGGGCAACGCCATACCCAGGGCTTCACACACCAGATGCATCGAGTTGGCGGTGCCCATTCCCGAGCAGACCCCGGGGCCCTTGATGGCGTTGCGCGCCATGCCGACTAACTCTTCGACCGGCAGCTTGCCCGTGACGACGTGCATGGAACTGATAAACACGTCTTCGATATCGACGTGCTTGCCGTTGTATTCGCCGCTCGGCTGGTATCCGCAGACTACGACCAGTGTCGGGATATTCAGACGGGCGGCGGCCATCAGTTGGCCGGGTACGGTTTTGTCGCAGGAGGCCAGGCAGATCATGCCGTCGAGTTGAGCACCTTCAACCGCGACCTCGATATCGTTGGTGATGAGGTCGCGTGCGGCTAGCATATAGGCCCCCCCGGCGCCGGCGCCGGTGATGAAGTCGCTGGGCGCGGCAGTACGAATTTCGAAGGGCAGGGCGCCGGCGTCGCGTATCGATTGCTTGAGGGCAGCGGCGATGCCGTCCAGGTGGCTGAAGCAGATCGCCAGGTTGGATGACGAGTTCACGATAGCGATCTTAGGTTTCTCCAGCTCGCTCTCATCGATCCCCAGGGCCTGCCACTGGGCCGCGCGCACGGCCCATAGATAAGACCCATAAGGGAAATTGCTGCGCAGCTTCTTGGGCATGATGTGCTCCGTTTATTGTTATTGGAGGGGCAATCCGGTTAATCGCATTAACGATCTTGTGCCGAGTCTAGAGCCAGGACTAGAATCCGAAAACCTTATTTAACTTATAGATAAAATCCAAAATATGGATATCAAGAGTGTCGATCTCAACTTGCTTAAAGTGTTTGATGCGTTGCGCAAAAAGCAAAGCGTGACCCTGGCCGGTGATCTCATGGGGCTCAGCCAGCCGGCCATGAGCTTCGCCCTGGCCAAATTGCGCGCACTATTTGATGACCCCTTGTTCATCCGCACCTCCCGTGGCATGCAACCCACCGCGAGAGCCTTGCAGATCGCCGAGCCGGTGCAGCGGATCCTGGAGATGATCAGCAGTGAAGTGCTGCCATCCACTGGCTTTGCCCCCGAGCATTCCGAGCGCCAACTGGTGCTGTGCATGTCGGATATCGGCGAAATGGTGTTTCTGCCCAGGCTCATGCGCATGCTCGACAGGCAAGCGCCACGGCTGAGAATTCGTACCCAGGCGTTGTCCTCGGAGCAACTGGAAGAAGGCTTGGATGCCGGCGAAGTAGACGCGGCCATCGGCTATTTTCCACGCTTGCTCAATACATCGATCCGGCACCAAGCCTTGTACAGCCATTCGTTCGTTTGCATCGTGCGTAGTAATCACTCCAGCATCGGCGAGCGCATCAGCGCCGAACAGTACCAGGCTGCCGTGCATGTCGCAGTACAGGCCGAAGGGCGCGGCATGAGCGTGTTGGATCGTGAATTGGCGGCCCACGGCATCGTCCGTCACGTGCGTTTCAGTTTGCCACGGTTCATGGGCGTGCCGTTTCTGGTGGCCGAGTCCGACATGATCGCTACCGTCCCCTTGGCCGTAGGGCGGCGGTTCGCCGAAATCGCCGATGTTCGCCTGGTCCCGTTGCCTTGGGAAATCTGCGGCTACGACATTCACCTTTACTGGCATACACGATTCCATCACGACCCGGCTAACCGATGGTTGCGCCAATCCTTCGTTGAATTGCTCGGTGACTTTTCGCCTGCCGAGTCGGCAGTAATTTAATTAGATTGATTAATGGTTAATTGACATAACCATTTTTGCCGGTTAGGTTTTGCTCATCTTCGAACAGACAACAAGAGAGCAATCGCCATGAGCAATTACGAAGGCCGTTGGACCACCGTCAAAGTCGAGATCGAGGAAGGCATCGCCTGGGTCATTCTCAATCGTCCGGAAAAACGCAACGCCATGAGCCCGACCCTCAACCGGGAAATGATTGATGTGCTGGAAACCCTCGAGCAGGACCCGGCCGCCGGCGTGCTGGTGCTGACCGGCGCCGGTGAAGCCTGGACCGCCGGCATGGACCTCAAGGAATACTTTCGCGAAGTGGACGCCGGCCCGGAAATCCTCCAGGAAAAAATCCGCCGCGAAGCCTCGCAATGGCAATGGAAACTGCTGCGCATGTACGCCAAGCCGACCATCGCCATGGTCAATGGCTGGTGCTTCGGTGGCGGCTTCAGCCCGCTGGTGGCGTGCGACCTGGCGATCTGTGCCGATGAAGCGACCTTCGGTCTTTCCGAAATCAACTGGGGCATCCCGCCGGGCAACCTGGTGAGCAAGGCCATGGCCGACACCGTGGGCCATCGTCAGTCGCTGTACTACATCATGACCGGCAAGACCTTTGACGGGCGCAAAGCCGCCGAAATGGGGCTGGTCAACGAGAGCGTGCCCTTGGCCCAACTGCGCGAAGTGACCATCGAACTGGCGCGTAACCTGCTGGAGAAAAACCCGGTGGTGCTGCGTGCGGCCAAGCATGGCTTCAAGCGTTGCCGCGAACTGACCTGGGAGCAGAACGAGGATTACCTCTACGCCAAGCTCGACCAGTCGCGCCTGCTCGACACCGAAGGCGGTCGCGAGCAGGGTATGAAGCAGTTCCTCGACGACAAGAGCATCAAGCCCGGCCTGCAGGCGTATAAACGCTGAAATACGCGGTCTCTCGGCCGCGCTGCTGTAAACGAAGCTGAACGTATTCCCGATAAAGACAATAAAGAGGAATCACCATGCTGGACGTGCCCCTGTTGATTGGCGGCCAGTCGTGCCCCGCCCGCGACGGTCGAACCTTTGAGCGTCGCAACCCGGTGACCGGTGAAGTGGTCTCGCGGGTGGCCGCCGCCACGTTGGAAGATGCCGATGCCGCCGTGGCCGCGGCCCAGGCGGCGTTCCCCGCCTGGGCCGCGGTGGCGCCCAACGAGCGCCGCAGCCGCTTGCTCGTGGCGGCCGAGCAATTGCAGGCGCGCAGCGCCGAGTTTATCGCCGCCGCCGGCGAGACCGGCGCCATGGCCAACTGGTATGGCTTTAACGTGCGCCTGGCGGCCAATATCCTGCGCGAAGCGGCGTCGATGACCACCCAGATCACCGGCGACGTGATCCCCTCCGACGTGCCCGGCAGTTTCGCCATGGCCTTGCGTCAGCCGTGCGGCGTGGTGCTGGGCATCGCGCCGTGGAATGCCCCGGTCATCCTCGCCACCCGTGCCATCGCCATGCCGCTCGCGTGTGGCAACACGGTAGTGCTCAAGGCTTCGGAGTTGAGCCCGGCGGTGCACCGTCTGATCGGCCAGGTGTTGCAGGACGCCGGCCTGGGCGATGGCGTGGTCAATGTGATCAGCAACGCCCCGGCGGATGCCGCCGCCATCGTCGAACGGCTGATCGCCAACCCGGCGGTGCGCCGGGTCAATTTCACCGGTTCGACCCATGTGGGGCGCATTGTCGGTGAGCTCTCGGCGCGTCACCTCAAGCCGGCCTTGCTGGAGCTGGGCGGCAAGGCGCCGTTGCTGGTACTCGACGACGCCGACCTGGATGCGGCCGTAGCGGCGGCAGCCTTTGGTGCCTACTTCAACCAGGGGCAGATCTGCATGTCTACCGAACGCCTGATTGTCGACGCCAAGGTCGCCGATGCGTTTGTCGCCAAGCTGGCGGCGAAGGTCGCGACCCTGCACGCGGGCGATCCCGCAGCGCCGGATTCGGTGCTGGGTTCCCTGGTGGATGCCAGCGCCGGAACGCGCATCAAGACTCTGATCGACGACGCGCTGAGTAAAGGCGCACGGCTGGTGACGGGTGGGCAACTGGACGGCAGCATTCTGCAACCGACCCTGATCGATGGCGTCACCGAACACATGCGCCTGTACCGCGAAGAGTCCTTCGGCCCGGTGGCAGTGTTGCTGCGCGGTGAGGGTGATGAGGCGCTGCTGCGCTTGGCCAATGATTCGGAATTCGGCCTGTCGGCGGCGATCTTCAGCCGCGACACCGGACGTGCCCTGGCGCTGGCGCAACGGGTGGAATCGGGCATTTGCCATATCAACGGCCCGACCGTGCATGACGAGGCGCAGATGCCGTTTGGTGGGGTCAAGTCCAGCGGCTACGGCAGTTTTGGCGGCAAGGCTGCGATCGAGCATTTCACGCAATTGCGCTGGGTGACCTTGCAGAACGGGCCACGGCACTACCCGATCTGAGCAGGCGCTGCGACATAACAATAACAAGGCGGCATTGATCCGCCTTTGTGGAGGACATCCCTGTGAGTTCCGAATTCAGACCGCAAGCCCGGCCAGAGCAGCCCCCGCCGCGATACCGCGCGGTGTCTATCGGCCACGCGCCGGTCGAAGTCACTGAAGAACAGGGCGTGCTGCATATGCGTTCCCTGGAGCCCTTGGACGAATTGCCGGCGCGCCTGCTGGACCGCCTGGTGCATTGGGCCCGGGTACGGCCCGAGCAGACGTTTATCGCTGCACGCCAGGCTGACGGCGAGTGGCGCCATATCAGCTACCGGGCGATGCTCGACAGCGTGCGCGCGATTGCCCAGGGCTTGCTCGGTTACGGGCTGTCGGCGCACAAGCCGCTGGCGCTGTTGTCGGGCAACGATATCGAGCATTTGCAGGTAGCCCTCGGCGCGATGTACGCCGGCATTCCTTATTGCCCGGTGTCGCCGGCGTACTCGTTGTTGTCCCAGGATTTCGCCAAGCTGCGGCATGTGTGCGACCTGCTGCAACCGGGGCTGGTGTTCGTCAGCGATGCGGCGGTGTACCAGCGCGCCATCGACGCCGTGTTGCCGGCCGACACGCCACTGATCAGCGTGCGCGGCCAAGTGGCCGGGCGCACCCAGGTCAGCTTTGCGAGCCTGCTGCAAACACCGGCTGGCGCCGAGGCCGAAGCGGCGTTCAACGCCACCGGCCCCGACAGCATCGCCAAGTTTCTCTTCACCTCGGGCTCGACCAAGTTGCCCAAGGCGGTGATCACCACCCAGCGCATGCTCTGCGCCAACCAGCAGATGCTGTTGCAGACGTTTCCGGTGTTCGGCGAAGAACCGCCGGTGCTCGTGGACTGGCTACCGTGGAACCACACCTTCGGCGGCAGCCACAACGTCGGCATCGTGCTCTACAACGGCGGCACCTTTTACCTCGACGATGGCAAGCCCACCGTCCAGGGCATCGCCGAAACCCTGCGCAATCTCAAGGAGATTTCGCCCACCGCCTACCTGACCGTGCCCAAGGGCTGGGAAGAATTGGTCAACGCCCTGGAACAGGACGCCGAGCTGCGCGAGCGTTTTTTCGCGCGGATGAAGCTGTTCTTTTTCGCCGCCGCCGGCCTCTCGCAAAGTGTCTGGGATCGCCTCGACCGCGTGGCCGAGCTGCACTGCGGCGAGCGCATCCGCATGATGGCCGGGCTGGGCATGACCGAAGCCGCGCCGTCCTGCACCTTCACCACCGGGCCGTTGTCGATGGCCGGCTACATCGGCTTGCCCGCACCGGGCTGCGAGGTGCGCCTGGTGCCGCTGGACGGCAAGTTCGAAGGGCGTTTTCGCGGGCCGCACATCATGCCGGGCTACTGGCGGGCGCCCGAGCAAACCGCCGAAGTGTTCGATGAGCAGGGTTTCTACTGTTCCGGTGATGCGATCAAGCTCGCCGATCCTCAGCAGCCGCAACTGGGGCTGATGTTCGACGGGCGCATTGCCGAGGACTTCAAGCTGTCTTCCGGGGTGTTTGTCAGCGTCGGCCCGTTGCGCAATCGGGCGGTGCTCGAAGGCTCGCCCTACGTGCAGGATTTGGTGATTGCCGCGCCGGACCGTGAATGCCTGGGCGCGCTGGTCTTCCCCAGACCCTACGAATGCCGGCGGTTGGCGGGCTTGGGTACCGAGGCCAGCGACGCCGAGGTACTCGCCAGCACGCCGGTGCGCCAGTGGTTCGGCGACTGGTTGCAGCGGCTCAATCGCGAGGCGACCGGCAATGCCAGTCGCCTGGAGTGGATCGCCGTGCTCGACGAACCGGCGTCCATCGACCGTGGCGAAATCACCGACAAAGGCTCGATCAACCAGCGTGCTGTGTTGCAATGGCGCGCGGCCAAGGTCGAGGCGCTGTATCGCGGTGAAGACCCGACCATCCTGCGCGCCGGGCCCAAGCTGTGAAAGGCGCCGGGCAGTACACGGCGTTTGCCGATGCGGCAATTTTCGACGCGGTGCGCACGCCCTGGGTCGATCTCGGCGGGGCGCTGTCCCAGGTGTCGCCCATCGACCTGGGGATCAAGGTCGGCCGTGAAGTACTGGCCCGGGCCGGTGTCGAAGCGCAGGCGGTGGACAGCGTACTGGCCGGCTCCATGGCCCAGGCCAGTTTCGATGCCTACTTGCTGCCACGGCATATCGGCTTGTACAGCGGGGTGGCGCAATCGGTCCCGGCGCTGGGGGTGCAGCGCATCTGCGCCACCGGTTTCGAACTGTTGCGCCAGGCCGCGGAACAACTGCGCGACGAGGTGCAACTGGCGTTGTGCGTGGCCGCCGAGTCGATGTCACGCAACCCGATTGCCGCCTACACCCACCGGGGCGGGTTCCGTCTAGGGGGCGAGGTGCAATTCAAGGATTTTCTCTGGGAGGCGCTGTACGACCCGGCTCCCGGCGTGGACATGATCGCCACCGCCGATAACCTGGCGCGCCGTTATGGGTTGAGCCGCGAGGCGGTGGACCGGTATGCCTGCGACAGCCATCAGCGTGCCCTGCAGGCGCAACGCGAGGGCGCCTGGGTGGAGGAGATCGTGGCGGTGGATAGCCAAGTCTTCGCGCTCGAAGGGTATCAACCAAGGGGGATTACCCTGGCGCACCGGGCCGCAGCCGTCAGCGCGGACAGCCATCCACGGCCCACCGACCTGCAAGCCCTGGCGCGCTTGCGTGCCATTCATGCCGACGGCGTGCAAACCGCCGGCAATAGTTGTGCCGTGGTCGACGGTGCGGCAGCCGCACTGGTCGGGCGCGTCGCCGACTGCTCGCGCCCGGCGCTGGCGAGGCTGGTGGCCAGCGCGGTGGTGGGGGTGGCCCCGGAGTACATGGGCATCGGCCCGGCGCCGGCGATCCGCTTGCTGTTGCAGCGCAGCGGGCTGAACCTGAGCGACATCGGCCGCTTCGAGATCAACGAAGCCCAGGCCGCCCAAGTGCTGGCGGTGGCCCAGGAGCTGGAGCTGGACAGCACCCGTCTCAACGTCGAGGGCGGCGCCCTTGCCCTGGGGCATCCGTTGGCCGCCACCGGCCTGCGCCTGGTCATGAGCCTGGCCCGGCAACTGCGTCGGCACAACCTGCGTTACGGCATCGCCGCCGCCTGTGTGGGCGGCGGGCAGGGCATGGCGCTGCTGATCGAGAACCCGGACTATCGCGCCTGAGCGCACGATTTCTTTACTTGAAGAGGTGTCCCATGTGGAGCTATCAGGCGCCCCTGCGTGATATGCACTTTGTGCTTGAACATTGGTTGCAGGCGCCCGCTGCCTGGTGCCGCAACCCGGCGTTCGAGGCTCTGGACCTGCCGCTGGCGGTGCAGGTGTTGGAGGAGGCGGCACGCTTCAGCCAGGGCGTGCTGGCACCGTTGAACAGTCGCGGTGATCGCCAGGGCTGCCGCTGGCAGGCGGGCCAGGTCGCAACGCCAGACGGCTTTGTCGAGGCGTACCGTGCCTATGTCGAGGGCGGCTGGCCGGCACTGGCCTGCGCCGAAGTGCTGGGCGGGCAGGGCTTGCCGCAATTGCTCGACGCGGCGTTGCAAGAAATGCTCTACGCCAGCAACCACGCCTGGGCCATGTACACCGGCATCGCCCACGGCGCCTACCTGTGCCTCAAGGCTCACGCTGCTCCCTGGCTGCAGGCGCGTTATTTGCCCGAGATCATCAGCGGCCAGGCGTTGCCCACCATGTGCCTGACCGAGCCTCAGGCCGGCAGCGATGTCGGTTTACTGCGCTGTCGCGCCGACCCCCAGGCGGATGGCAGTTATCGCCTGAGCGGCAGCAAACTGTTTATTTCCGGTGGCGAGCACGATCTCACGGCCAATATCCTGCATCTGGTGCTGGCGCGCTTGCCCGATGCGCCGCCGGGCAGTCGGGGTATTTCACTGTTCCTGGTGCCCAAGCGGTTGGACGATGACCGGCCCAATGGCGTGCGCTGTGATGGCATTGAACACAAGATGGGCATCAAGGGCAGCGCCACCTGCTCGCTGGTGTTCGACGCGGCCCAAGGCTGGCTGATCGGCGACGCCAATCGCGGCCTGGCGGCAATGTTCGTGATGATGAATTCGGCGCGCCTGCATGTCGGCCTGCAAGGCCTGGGGCATACCGAGGCAGCGTGGCAGAACGCTCGGCAGTACGCAGCGGAGCGCTTGCAGATGCGCGCACCGTCACGGCCCGAAGAAGTGGCGGCCCAGGCGGCCGACCCGATCCGTTATCACCCGGCCATGCGCCGCGTATTGCTGGAGCTGCGCACCATCAGCGAAGGCATGCGCGCCATCGGTTATTGGGCGGCGCACCTGCTCGATCAGGCCGAGCATCACCAGAACCCGGCCGCCGCCCAGTTGGCGTCGTTGCTGACACCCATCATCAAGGGTTTTTTTACCGAGCAGGGGTTTCGTCAGGCCAGCAATGCGTTGCAGGTTTTCGGCGGTTACGGCTACGTCGCCGAGTTCGCCATCGAGCAAACCCTGCGCGACAGCCGCATTGCGATGATCTATGAGGGCAGCAACGAGATCCAGGCCAATGACCTGTTGCTGCGCAAGGTGTTGGGGGATGAGGGCCGAGCGTTTGACCTGTTGCTGGCCGAGTTGCGCGCGGAGGTCGGGCAGGGCGCAGAGTCCATCGAATGTGCGGGGTTCGCCCATGTGTTAGGCCGCCTGTGCGACACCTTGGCCGGTGTGGTGAACGACATACGGGAACGGTCGCACGAGGACAGCGAGTACCCCTACCGGGCGGCGCCGGACTTCCTTCAGCTGTGTGGCGTGGCGCTGCTGGCGTTTGCCTGGGCGCGGGCGGCGCGGGTGTCCAGGGCGTTGCCGCAGGAGGACCCATTGCGTGCCGCCAAGCTGCAAAGCGCCGGGTTCTTTTTCGATTACCTGCCGTCCCGGTTGGCGCAGCATCTGGGCGCGATAGACGGTGCGCGCGCGGCATTGGCGTTCGTCTGACGGCGGCAGGCGCTTGCGTTACTATGGCAGCCCATGTTTTCTGGAAGTTGCCTGGATGAGTAAACCCGGTCAATTGGTGCTGGTTGCACTGCGCAAGATGATCGCCAGCGGCGAGTTGGCGGCGGGCGAGCGCCTGATGGAAATTCCCACGGCGCAGTTGTTCGGCGTGTCGCGCATGCCGGTACGCATGGCATTTCGTACCCTGGAGCAGGAAGGGTTGCTGGTGCCGTTCGGCGGGCGCGGGTATCAGGTGCGTTCGGTCAGCCCCAGCGACATCGCGGGCGCGGTCGAAGTGCGTGGTGTGCTCGAAGGCCTGGCGGCGCGCCAGACCGCCGAGCGCGGCTTGTCCGACGAGGCGCGCAGAGCACTGGAGCGCTGCCTGGTCGAGGGCGATCAACTGTTCGACAAGGGTTACGTGACCGAGGACGACCTCGAGGTCTATCACGACCTGAACATGCGTTTTCACCAAGTGATCGTCGAAGGCAGCCACAACCCGGCGATTGCCGACGCCCTGGCGCGCAATGACCACCTGCCGTTTGCCTCGGTGACGGCGCTGGCGGTGGACCGCGAGGACATGGCCCGCGAATACCGCCGCTTCAACTATGCCCACATGCAGCACCATTCGGTGTTCGACGCCCTGGTCAATCGCCAGGGCGCGCGGGCCGAAGCCATCATGCGCGAACACGCCAACGCGACCTTGCGCTATGCCGAGATCTTCAGCTCGGCCACCGCCGACGCGCGCATGAAGGTGATCTTGCCCGCGTCGTGACAGGGTTCAGATATCGAGCACCAGCAGCGGGGTTTTCGCGCGCGAGCAGCAGGGCGTGAACTGGTCGTTCAAGGCTTGCTCCTGCTCGGTGAGGAACAGGTCGCGGTGCTCCGGCGTGCCCTCCAGCACGCGGGTCAGGCAGGTGCCGCAAATCCCTTGTTCGCACGACACGGCAATCTCGATGCCGTGGCTTTGCAGGACCTGCACCACAGTCTGGTCGGCCGGTATCTCGAAGACCTGACCACTGCTGGCCACCTTCACCGAAAACCGCCCGTCCAGGCTGCTGTCCACCGGCGCCGCCGAGAAGTACTCGCGGTGCAGGCAGTCTTCCCGCCAGCCCTGGGCCCGTGCGCTGTCGAGCACATGCTGCATGAAGCCGCCGGGGCCGCAGACGTACAGGTGCACGTCTGCGGCCGGTGTCGCCAGCACCTGGGCGGCATTCAGCGCCGTGTCGGGCTGCTCGTCGAAATGCAGGAATACCCGCTCGGCAAACGGCGACGTTTTCAGGCGCTGCACAAACGCAGCGCGTTCATGGGCGCGGGCGCAGTAATGCAATTCGAAGTCGGCACCCAGATAGGCCAGGCGCTCGGCCATGCACAGGATCGGGGTGATGCCGATGCCACCGGCAAACAACAGGCTGCGCCGGGCTTCGTGGGCCAGGGGGAACAGATTGCGAGGTTCGCTGATGGACAGGCGGGCGCCTTCGTGCACCTGTTCGTGCAGGCTACGTGAACCGCCTCGCGAGGCCGGGTCGTTGAGCACGCCGATCAGGTAACGATGGCGCTCCTCGGGGTGGTTGCACAGCGAATATTGCCGGATCAGCCCGTCCGGCAGGTGCACATCAATGTGCGCCCCGGCACTGAACGGCGGCAGCGGCGCGCCATCGATACGGGCCAGCTCATAGCTGCAAATGTCCAGCGCCTCGACGCGCCGCGATGCCACCACCACCTCAATCATGTCGGCTCTCCGGCGCGTTCCCGGGCGATCAGTCGCTCCAGGACCTTGCGCGACTGTACGCCGCCGGCATCGATATTCAGCTTGAGCAGGTTGCGTGTCGGGTGGGCGAGCAGGTTCTGCTGCTGGCGTTCGAGCATCTCCAGGTCTTCGCTGAAAATCTTGCCCTGGCCTTCGCGGATACTGGCCGTCAGCTCCGCGTCCTGCGGGTTGAAGTTGCGCGCCATGCCCCAGAAGTACCAAATAGAAGTGTCGGTTTGGGGGGTGATGAAATCCACCACGATGCTTGCAGCCTTGTGCTCGGGGGCGGCGTTGTAGCCGCCCTTGCCGGCATGGGCCACGCCGACTTCGATCAACACATGGCTGGGCGGGGTAAAGCGGCAGATTTGCCAGCGGTCCACCGGCACATCGTCGGCCAGGTTATTGCCGCGCAGCGCCATGCGCCAGAACGGCGGCGCCATGATGTTTTCCATGTGCCGCGCGGTTACCACCTCGTCGCCTTCCACCGTAGTGACGGGCGGCGCCTCGTCAATCTCCTTCTGGCCGATGCTGGAGGCATGCACGTAGGTTTCGTGGGTCAGGTCCATCAGGTTGTCGATCATCAGGCGGTAATCGCACTGGATATCGAACAGGCCGCCGCCATAGGCCCACTCATCGCTCACCGCCCATTCCAGGTGATGGATCAGCGCTGGGTCGGCCTGGGCCTGATCACCCGGCCATACCCAGATGAAGCCGTAGCGCTCAACCGCTGCGAAGGTCTTGTTGCAGGGAAAACCGCGTACCCGCTGACCAGGCATCTCGACCGTCTTGCCATCGCAGCCCATGACCAGGCCGTGGTAGCCGCACACCAGGTTGCCGTTCTCGACATAGCCCAGCGACAACGGCGCGCCGCGATGAGGGCAGAAGTCCTCGACCGCGACCACCGCACCTTCGAGGCCGCGGTAGAACACCATTTTTTCACCACAGATCTGCCGACCCAGCGGCTTGTGCGCGATTTCGTCGGGGGTGCAGGCGACATACCAGGTGTTCTTGGGGTACATGGTGACTCTCCAGGCAATGGATTATTTTTATTTGTTGGATCCATTAAATTGGAGGGGCGTGAAGAGGTCAAGGTATTAAACAGGTTTTAACGGGCGATTACCGGACACTTACTTATTAGTGGATCCATTAAGAGTGTCTGGCGTGGGGACGTGGCTATGATCGTTCCCGCGCTCTGCGTGAGAATGCATCCCGTGACGCTCCGCGTCACCTTGTGTAGGACTTGAGACAGGCATCGCGATCGGGACGCGGAGCGTCCGAGGCGGCATTCCCACGCAGAGCGCGGGAACGATCCGCGATGACTGGCTCCCACAGTCGGTTCATGGGGCATCGCCAGAGGGTCTTCAGTAACGAATCATCACCGATTTCAACTCGGTGTAATCCTCAATAAACGCCCCGCCAAACTCCCGACCCACGCCCGAGGACTTGCTCCCTCCAAACGGCACCGCCGGGTCAAGCAAGGTATGCATATTCACCCACACCGTGCCCGCTTCAATGGCCGGCACCATGCGCAGCGCCTTGCCCAGATCGTTGGTCCAAAGGCTGGCGCTCAAGCCATAAGGCGTGTTGTTCATCAACGCCAGCAGCTCCTCTTCAGTGTCATACGGCAAGAACGTAGCAATCGGGCCGAAGGTCTCTTCGTTGAGCAACGTATCGTCGACCCCGTTTGCCAGGATGATCGTCGGTTCAACGTAGCAACCCGGCCGGTCAATTAGCCTGCCGCCGTGCACGATGCGGTTGTTTTGCGCGCGTGCCCTGTCAAAGAACGCGCCCAGTTTGAGTTGGTGCTGGCGGTTGGCGACCGGGCCGAACTCGGTACGCTCATCCAGCGGCGAGCCGATGTTCAGCGCGCTCAAGCGTTGCGCCAGTTTGTCCATGACCGCCTCGATCTGCGAGCGATGCACAAAGAAGCGCTCGGCAGCCGCGCAGATCTGCCCCGAGTGCAAAAAGCCCGCTTCGATGATGCCGCTGACCGCCTTGTCCAGGTCCACGTCGGGCAGGAAACCCGCCGAGTTCTTCCCGCCCAGTTCAAGGGTCGCGCGAGTCAACCCGGCGCCCATGGCGCTCTGGCCCACGGCGATGCCGGTCGGCACCGAGCCGGTAAACGATACTTTGTTGGTGCCGGGGTGTTCGACCAGCCCTTTGCCCACCAGGCCGGTTCCGGTCAGTACGTTGAGCGCACCTGGCGGCAGGCCGGCTTCCATCGCCAGTTCGGCGATGCGCAGGATGGTCAGCGGCGTGAACTCACTGGGCTTGATGATGATGCTGCAGCCGGTCACCAGTGCCGAGGCGAGTTTCCAGATAGCGATCATGGTCGAGAAATTCCACGGCACGATCCCCACCACCACCCCGACCGGCTCGCGCAGGGTGAAGGCGGTGTAGCGTTCACCGGCGAAGGAGGGCAGTGACGGCGTGATGGTCTGCCCGGTGATCTTGCTGGCCCAACCGGCGTAGTAACGCAAGAAATGCGCGGCCTGGTCGACTTCGAAGGCCCGGGAAATCTGGATGATCTTGCCCGACTGGCAGGTCTCGATCTGCGCCAGCTCTTCGCGGTGCTGCTCCATCAGGTCGGCCAGTTTGAACAGAACAGTGCCGCGTGTGGCCGGGGCGACCTGGGACCATTGTTTGAAACCACGGCGCGCGGAGGCCACGGCCGCGTCGATATCGGCCGGGTCGGCGTCGGCGACCTCGGCGATGACCTGGCCGGTGGCCGGGTTGGTCACCTCCAGCGTCTGGCCGGAGTGACTCTGGACGTAGCCATCGTCGATAAACAACGCGTGTTGTCGACGCAGAAAGGCTTCGACGTGAGGCAGCAGTGGAATATCGCTCATGGGGTTTTCCTGGTCGTCAACAAAGAAAACCCCGAGGTTAAACCACCGGTGCATGCCCGGCTTGACTGTGCCTGCCGTGCGCTATGTCTGTGGCTGCCATGCCTGTGAAAAGTGCAATCTTGACTCTGGAACGTGCATTTTATGCCCGCCGGGCGCACGCCATACTGGCCCTGCATCCGGCGCTCCGCTTCGATTCCTGCGGTTGTCCGGGCATCCAATAATAAGCAGGGCCATCCATGAAAAAGCCAAACCCGCTCCTCGAAGACCTCAAGTCCCTCCTGCCGGCCATTGCGGCCAATGCCTTCCAGGCCGAGCAGGGTCGCCAGGTGCCCGCCGAGAATATTGCGCTACTCAAAGGCATCGGCCTGCACCGTGCGTTCCAGCCCAAGGCGTTCGGTGGCATGGAATTGTCGCTGCCACAGTTTGCCGACTGTATCGCCGCGCTCGCCGGGGCCTGCGCCAGCACGGCCTGGGCCATGA
This sequence comes from Pseudomonas sp. SWRI18, assembly GCF_014268345.1. NCBI lineage: Bacteria > Pseudomonadati > Pseudomonadota > Gammaproteobacteria > Pseudomonadales > Pseudomonadaceae > Pseudomonas > Pseudomonas sp. SWRI18. The sequence continues at coordinate 154,688 of NZ_JACCQQ010000009.1, read as the reverse complement.
GCCTGTTGTGCACCCACAGCCATCAACTGGCGCTGTTCTCGGCCACCCTGCAGCAGGAGGTCTGGGGCACAGACCCGAACGCCACGGCCAGCAGCAGCATCGCCCCCTTCGGGCGTACCGAAGAGGCTGAGGGCGGCGTGCTGTTCAGCGGTGAGATGGGCTGGAGCAGCGGCTGTGACCATGCCGAATGGGCCATTGTCGGTTTCCGCCGGCCGAATGCCGAGGGCACTCAGGATTATTGCTTCGCGGTGCTGCCGCGCAGTGACTATCAGATCCGCGACGACTGGTTTGCCGCCGGCATGAAAGGCAGCGGCACCAAGACCCTGATCATCGACAAGGCCTGGGTGCCGGAGCATCGCATCCAAAAGGCCAAGGACATGATGGAGGGCAAATCCGCAGGCTTCGGCTTGTACCCCGACAGCAAGGTGTTCTATTCGCCGTACCGTCCGTATTTTGCCAGCGGTTTTTCTACCGTGAGCCTGGGTGTCGCCGAACGCATGCTTGAGGTGTTCCGTGAAAAGACCAGGACCCGCGTGCGGGCTTACACCGGCGCGGCGGTCGGTGCGGCCACGCCGGCGTTGATGCGCTTGGCCGAGTCGACGCATCAGGTCGGCGCCGCTCGCGCGTTTCTTGAAAAGACCTGGGCCGAGCATGCCGAGCACAGTGAGCAGCAGCGCTACCCCAGCCGCGAAACCCTGGCGTTCTGGCGCACCAACCAGGCGTACGCGACCAAGATGTGCATCCAGGCGGTGGATCGCCTGTTCGAAGCCGCGGGCGGCAATGCCTGGTTCGAACACAACGAGATGCAGCGCCTGTTCCGCGACTCGCACATGACCGGCGCCCATGCCTACACCGACTACGACGTGTGCGCGCAGATCCTCGGCCGCGAACTGATGGGCCTGGAACCCGACCCGAGCATGATCTGAACCCGTATTTGATAACAACAATCAGGGCTGCGCCTGACGCAGCCCGGGAGTCTTGCATGTCTGAATCGACCTTCGACCCACGCGCCTTTCGCCGCGCCCTGGGCAATTTTGCCACCGGCGTGACCGTGGTCACCGCCGCCGACGCTTCCGGGCGCAAGGTGGGCGTCACTGCCAACAGCTTCAACTCGGTGTCCCTCGACCCGCCCTTGGTGCTGTGGAGCCTCGACAAACGTTCCACCAGCCATGAGGTGTTCGAGCAGGCCAGCCATTTCGCGGTGAACGTGCTGGCGGCTGACCAGATAGACCTGTCGAACAATTTCGCCCGGCCCAAGGATGATCGCTTCGCCGAGATCGAGTACCAGCCAGGCGAGGGCGGAGCGCCGGTGTTCGCCGATTGTTCGGCGCGGTTTCACTGTGAGAACTTCCAGCAGGTGGACGGTGGCGATCACTGGATCATGATCGGCAAGGTGGTGGCTTTCGATGATTTCGGTCGTGCGCCGCTGCTCTATCATCAGGGCGCCTACTCGATGGTCCTGCCCCACACGCGCATGACCAAGCGTGACGACAGCCAGCCGCCGAGCAGCCATTTCCAGGGGCGCCTGAGCCACAACCTGTACTACCTGATGACCCAGGCGGTGCGTGCCTACCAATCCAGCTACCAACCCCGGCAATTGTCCACCGGCCTGCGCACCAACGAGGCACGCATGCTGATGGTGCTGGAGAACGACGCCCGGCTGAGCACACATGACCTGTTGCGCGAAGTGGCCATGCCGGTGCGCGAAATCGACGAAGCCGTGGCCAACCTCAAGCGCAAGGGGCTGGTGAGTGACGATGACCAGGGCGTACACCTGACCGCGGCCGGTGTGGAGCAGACTGAAGACCTCTGGGCGATTGCGCGTGAACAGCAGGACAAGGTGTTCGCCGCGTTCACCGAGGCGCAGATCGAAACATTCAAGACGGTGTTGAAGCAATTGATCCGCCATTGCTGATCGTAAAAAACCGAGGCCGGTAAAGGCCTCGGTTGATCGTTCCCACGCTCAGCGTGGGAAATGCATCTTGTGACGCTCTGCGTCACGTTTTCCAGGAGCGGACGCAGAGCGTCCAGGGCGGCATTCCCACGCAGAGCGTGGGAACGATCTGATCCTGCAGATGCAGGATGGCCCCTGGCAGCCAGGCGCAAACGGGCGTGCAGGCTCGTACAAGCAATCATGGGTGGTTTGCGATCAGATCCAGCGTTTCGACACGATGCGCAGAGGGCAGACCGATGTTCTTCAAGAAAAACCAGCCGATGCAGGACCTTGCTGTCCACCTCAAGCAGCTGCTGGCGGGGGAGGCGCCTGATACCCGGGCGCTGCACACGTACCCGTCGGTGCAGGCCTGCCTGGAACAGCTCGCGCAACAGCGGGCATACACCGACCGCCAACTGCAGCAGGCCGAGGCATCGGCCAGGGAGCAGGCCGCCCAGCGGGCAGCCGACCAGCAGGCCCTTGAAGCGCTGCGTCAACAACTGGAACAGGCCTGGCAGCGTGAGGCGGCACTGGACGTCGAGCTGCGCGGGCACCGGCTGCTTTGCGACCAGCAGCAACAGGAGAAGCAGATCTGGGAGCTGCTGCTGTGCACCATGACCGAGGGTTGCTGGGACATCACCGTGGTCAACGGTGACGTTCAGGACCCGCGCAGCCAGATGCGCATTTTCAATCAGTTCCGCCTGCTGCTGGGGTATGCCCCCAATGAACTGCCCGACGGCTGGGACGCGCAGGTCGGCATTACCCATCCCGACGACTTGCCCAAGATCATGGCGATTTTCGACCGTGAGATCCTCGCGGCTCATGGCAGCGGTGAGTACGTATTTGAATATCGGATGCGCCACAAGACCGGTGACTACATCTGGTGCCGCGAACGCGGCCGGGCAGTGCGGGACGCCCAGGGACGCTTGACTCGAGTGCTTGGCGCGGTCCGGGACATCAGCGATGAGCAGTCGGCGCGGACCACCCACCAACAACTGCTTGAACACAACCAGGCCACCTATGGCCAGATCGCCACGGTGGTCAGTGTGATCAAGGGCATTGCCGACCAGACCAACCTGCTGGCCTTGAACGCGGCCATTGAAGCCGCGCGGGCCGGCGAGGTCGGCCGTGGGTTTTCGGTGGTGGCCGATGAGGTGCGCAAACTGGCGGAAAACACCCGCCAGGCGACTCATCGGATTCAGACGATGTTGCACCAGCACAAGCAATAACGTGCTTCAGGCGCTGCGCCGGGCAGCGCCCGAAAGGGGTCAGAAGGGCACGGCCACCGTTAGCTGGCTGTAGAGGTTAGTGCCGTTGCCACCCACCTGGTTTCCGCCGCTGTTCGCGTCTTTTTTCGGTTGGTACAGGCCCACCAGTGGGCTGATGATCAGGTGGCTGTTGACCGCCCATTCGGCGTACAGGTCCAGTTCGCGGGCGTCCAGGTTCAGCGCATTGTGTTTGCGCAGGGTGTTGAAGTCGAAGTACAGCGCGCCAATTGTCAGGTTTTCCAGCGGCGTCGCTTTGAGCCCTACATGCTGGATCGCGGTGTTGCTGTTGAACGGACCGGCGTAGTTGCCGGCGACTTCACCCTGGATCCATGTGCCATAGCCGGTGCTGAGCCCGGTAAACAGTGGGTCCCATTTTTGCGAGTATCGGGTGTAGCGATAGGTCAGCTTCGGCGCCCAGCTGACGTCGGCGAAGGTGTAGCCGGCTTCGCCGTACCAGGCTTTTTCGGGGCCGGCGTCCTTGTCCTGCCAGGCGTACTCGAAGGCGAAACTGGCATTTTCGATGCCCGCGTTGCCTTCGCCGCGCAGGCTGTAGGTGTTCATGCCGTCGCGCTGTTTCTGGAAGTCATTGGCCCATTGGTCGGTAACGCCCATGCCGTGCACCCAGGTCAAGCCCAGCGTACCGGCGGCGGCCGTGTAGTCGAGGGTGCCCGCCGCCAGCTCGGTTTCGGCCTGGGCGCGGTTGTCGGATTTGAGCCACAGCACCGAACCGTGCAGGCCGTCCTGCCCGCCCAGGCGCAGGACGGCCGTACGATCGAAGGCATGCCGTGCCCCGAGGTAGAAGCCGCCTCCGCGGTTCAACGTACCGTCAGCCGGGCCCTTGCCCAGGTTGGGGCCGTCGTCGTTGATCAGAAACCCGCGGCCAACCTTGACCACTTGGCGGCCGATGGAGAAATCCACCCCGTCCTTGCCCAGTGCAGGGAATAGCTCGGCCGAGCGCCACCCGAGGTACGCGTCCTCGATCTTTGTGGTGCGTTCCGACCCCACGGTGTTGCCTCCCGCATCGCCGTCGCCCCAGGTGCCGGAACTGACCCAATTGAGTGCGCCATAGCCGGTACCGTACCCGGCCAGGCCCTGATCGCCGCTGACCCCGTACTTGATGAGCCCTTCGCGCCAGGTCGAACCGCCTGGCGTGCCATCGTAGTTGTGGCGGCTGTTGAACATCCCGTAGACCGCCAGGAAGTCGGCGTTGAGGTGGGTGTCTTCGTCGGCGTACAGCGCATAGGCCTGGGCCGATGAGTGGGTGATCAAGAGCGCGATGCCCAGGCCGACAGCCTTGGACAGCGTGCGGGTGTTCGGTGTGTGCTCCATTGTTATAGTCCCCAGCATGGTTAGGTCGAGCGCGCATTAGGATGGCTGGGCGCAGGGGAAGTCTTTTACCTGCGTGCCAGGTAATTGATCCTGCCCGCCAGGCCCCTTGCCTTGGCAGACAGCAACAAAAGTGACGGCAGACATGGGCAAGACGCTCGGTGCGTTGGAGGCGCACAGTGATTTTCGCTCGAGGCCGTTTCGATCAGGGACTGGCAGGGGACGGCTTCAACGCCAGCACCTTGTACGGCTCGATGCATCCACTAAGAAATCCGCTTTCGAGGATCCGCACCATGTCGATCAATGACCGGCTCACGCAGCATCTGAAACGAGGCAGCGTCGGCTTTCCGACCGCGCTGGCCAGCACCATCGGCCTGATCATGGCCAGCCCGGTGATTCTCACCGCGACCATGGGCTTCGGCATCGGCGGCAGCGCTTTCGCGGTGGCCATGCTGATTGCGGTGGTGATGATGCTGGCGCAAGCGACCACCTTCGCCGAGGCCGCCTCGATCCTGCCGACCACCGGCTCGGTCTACGACTACATCAATTGCGGCATGGGCCGGTTTTTTGCGATCACCGGGACGTTGTCGGCGTACCTGATCGTGCACGTGTTTGCCGGTACCGCCGAAACCATCCTTGCCGGGGTGATGGCGTTGGTGAATTTCGAGCACCTCAACACGCTGGCCGAATCCGCCGGAGGCTCCTGGTTGCTGGGGGGCGGGTTCATCGTGGTGTTCGGTATTCTCAATGCCTTTGGCGTCAGCGCCTTTGGCCGGGCGGAGATCGTGCTGACCTTCGGCATGTGGACCACGCTGATGGTCTTTGGCGTGATGGGCCTGATCGCGGCACCGGCGGTGCAGTTGGATGGCTGGTTCGGGGCGTCGCTGGTGGGCACCGACCTGATCACAATTCTGTCGCTGGTCGGCATGGCGATGTTCATGTTTGTCGGCTGCGAGTTCGTCACGCCGCTGGCGCCGGATCTGCGCAACTCGGCCAAGACCATGCCCAAGGCCATGATCCTGGGCTTGCTGGGCGTGGCCACGTGCATGTTCATCTATGGCGCCGCGATGAAGCGTCAGGTCGAAAACGTGCTGCTGGATGCCGCCACCGGCGTACATCTGCTCGACACCCCCATGGCAATCCCCAAGTTTGCCTACCAAGTCATGGGAGATGTCGGCCCGATGTGGCTGGGTATCGGTTTTCTGTTCGCCGGGGCGGCCACCATCAACACACTGATGGCAGGTGTTCCGAGGATTCTCTACGGCATGGCCGTGGACGGCGCGTTGCCCAAGGTCTTCACCTACCTGCACCCGCGTTTCAAGACACCGTTGCTGTGCATCCTGGTGGCGATGCTGATTCCGTGCCTGCATGCCCTGTGGTTGGGCGGCAACGCCGATAACATCCTGCACCTGGTGCTCGCTGCGGTCTGTGCGTGGAGTTTTTCCTATTTGCTGGTGACGCTGTCCGTAGTGATCCTGCGCATTCGCCGCCCGGATCTGCCACGTGCCTATCGCTCGCCGTTTTTCCCGTTGCCACAAATACTCTCCAGCATCGGCATCTTGCTGGGCATGTGGTTCATTACTCCACCCGGGATGAACCCTGCCGACATCTACGTGCCGTTCGGGATCATGCTCGCGCTCACGGCGACCTACGCGCTGTTCTGGACGCTGGTGGTACAGAAGGTCAATCCATTCAAGCCGGCGCGGGTAGAAGACGTGCTGGCCAAGGAGTTCTCCCATGAGCTTGGCAACCACCCTCACAGCACACCTTTCGAGCACGCTGCAAAAGTTGTCTGAGCTGTTCAATGCCAGCCGTGCCCCGGCCGGCTATCGGCCCGGTGTGACGCTCGAGTACCTGCGGCGCAACCTGGGCCTGGCGAGTTTCAGCGCCACGGGCGCGGCCAGTGCCGGGTTTTACCTGGACGATGCCGACCTGCACGTGAGCGTTGTCGAGCGCACCGAATCGCAGTTGCTGATGCACCTGGTCATGACCGAGTTCATGATCCTGGTGCCTGCCCTGGAGCAGGGCGGTGCGCGCCTGGACCTGCACCACAGCGGGTCGATTCGACGCACGGGCCTGGGGTGTCGCCAGCGCACTGGCGAAGCGGGCCTGCGCGCCAGGCTCATGGACGCTCTGGAGGGTGATCGGGCCTTGCACCATGCGCTGATGGTGCTGGACTTCAAGCGCTTGCGCATAGACCTGGACGGGCAGCACTGGCAGGTGCGGCTTGAGCACATGGGCGGCAGTGAAGTGGTCAACCGCATGCCGGCGTTTCGTCGCTACATTGCCCTGAGCCCCGCCCAGCGAGCAGCCTTGTTCACGGTACTGGCGGGCTTGCAGCGGGTGTTGGGCGGGTTGTGATCGGTTGGCATCATTACTGCTTCTACAGTGGGTATGACGTGCTTGTTGCGCCTATATAGATAACATGTTAACTATTGGCCAACAAAAACAAGAAGCCACTGTGGAGTTGCCATGAGCACCTATCAATCTGCGCACCCTGGATTGGACACCTGGACTCGGGATTTGCGAGCCGCCTGCGGCCATTTCGACACGGAACTGGCGTTCAACCGCTCACTGTTCATCGGTGAGGTGTCCAAGCTCGAGCGGGGCGGCCTGTCATTGGCCAGCCTGCGCACCAACGCCGGGCTGATCAAGCGCGAACGCCCCAACGCCGATCACGATATGGACCAGCATTGTTTCCTCGTCAGCCAACGCAGCGGTTATTGCCAGATCACCCAGAACAGCCAGGTTGTGCAACTGGCCCCCGGCGACATGTTGCTGATGGACTCCACCGGTTCGATCGAGATCAGCCCGTTTGGCCTGATCGAGCATGCATCCCTGTCGCTCTCGCGCAACGAAGTGTGCAAGCAACTGGGCGGCGTTTCGAAAACCTTCGGCAAGATCTCTTCGAGCAAGGCCTGTGGCCGCATGCTCCATGTGCTGATGGACCAACTGTGCAGGGAGGGGCTGGGCGACCAGGATTCGAATGAGCAGGCGCAGGCCCTGCAAGCGGCATTTGTATCCTTGCTCGGTTCTGCCTTTGAAGTGCATGACGCGCCCGGTGAGGGCATCGCCTCCCTGCAGGGCAGCAGCCTGCGCAGCTATGTGCAGAAAGTCATCGACCAGTCCCTGACCCAGCCCGGCCTGAGCCCCGTGGGCCTGGCCAGCCGTTTGAACATTTCGGTGCGCCACCTGTACCGTTTGTTCGAGGAGCAGGACGACAGCGTTTGCCGCTACATCCAGCGTGCGCGGCTCAAGCGCAGCGCGGATGATTTGACCAACCCGTTTCTCAAGAGCGAGTCGATCACCTCGATTGCCTACAAGTGGGGTTTCACCGACTCGGCCCACTTCAGCCGCTCGTTCAAGAAACAATTCGAGCTGTCGCCCAAGGAATTTCGTTCTACCCATCTGCAACAGGCGGCGGGTGCGGCGTAAGTGATCCATCGTTCCATGAAACCGCTCAGCCTGTCGGCCAGTAACATTTGCGCCGTCGCGGTCGAACACTTCGCCGATCACGGCTACGACGCCTCATCGCTCAACGAGATCGCGGTCGGGGCGGGCATGCGCAAGGCGTCGTTGTATGCGCATTTTGTCAGCAAGGACGCCTTGTTTCTGACGGTGTTCGAGATCGCCCTGGCGCACGAGCACCGCTACATCGAATGTTGCTTCGGGGACGAGGCCGGGCATGCCGGTGTACCGGGGCAGTTGCACCTTGAGCGGTTGAGCGAACGCTATGAAGCATCGGCGCACCTGCGCTTTCTGCTGCGCACGGCGTACTTTCCACCGGCGGATATCCGCAGCGTCATTACCACCGGCTTTGAGGGTTACCTGGCGCGCATTCGCCAAGACTTCCAGGGGGCCGCGCAAGCTCGGTATACGGCTGTACAAGCCCTGGAGGTGTATTGCGACGCGTACCTGGGCATTGTCGACAGCCTGCATGTGGAACTTATCTATTCGACGTCGCAGGGTTACGTCAAACGGCTTGCAGCCTTGATGCGGGTGTTCAGTGATTCACTGGCGATGCTCGAAAGGGCCGACCGGTTCAACTGATGCACTGCGGTCAAAGGTGGGAGATGGCAGGCCGGTTCTCATCAAACTTAAAATAACCTCCTGATTTTAAAGGGTTAACGTTTCGCTTTGAAATTTGAGCTTCACACAAGCAATTTCAGATGGCTACATCCCTGTGGTGAGCGGGCTTGCCCCGCGTTGGGCTGCGCAGCAGCCCCCATGAAGACGAGTGCGGTGTGTCAGATACTCCTCTGCGCCGGGTTTTTGGGGCTGCTGCGCAGCCCAACGCGGGGCAAGCCCGCTCGCCACAGAGACCTCAGTTTGATGCGCTACAGCGCCAAGTCGAAGATTTGGCGGGGTCTCCCACATCGATTCGGTTTACACCCCCAAAGACCTCACTTCACCTCTGGCAACGTCGAGCCGCCATCCACAATGATGGTCTGCCCGGTGATGTAAGTCGCCAGGTCCGACGCCAGGAACAGCATGGCCCCGGCAATATCCTCCGGCGCGCCGAGCCGGCCCAATGGCACGCGGTTGGCAATGTCGGCATTGATCTGGGCATCGCCCAGGTTGCCCATGGCCGGCGTGGCAATCATTCCCGGCTCTACACCGTTGACCCTTACCCGGTCGCCGGCCAGTTCCAGCGCTGCACTGCGGATGAACCCGTTGACCCCCGCCTTTGACGCCGCGTAATGGCTGAGCCCAGGATAAGCGACCCGTGGCCCGGTGACCGAGGAGGTGACCAACACACAGCCGCCACCTTGACGCTGAAACATCGGCAACGCGGCCTGGGTCAGCCAGAACAGCGCGCAGAGGTTGACTGCCAGCGTGCGCTCCAGCACGGCGGGGGTGATCTGCTCGAATGCAGTCAGCGGGAAATAACCGGCGTTGTGCACCAGGATATCCAGGCGCCCCCAGTCTCGTTCGATGCCCTTGATCCCGTCGAAGACCGCCGCCGCATCGGCCAGATCAAGCTCGATGGCTTCGACCTGGCACCCACGTCCTGCCAATTCGTCGGCCAACGCCTGGGCCTGCGGCCGGCGCAGGTCAACGATCATCACACGCGCGCCACGCAGCGCAAACGCTTCGACGATGGCTCGGCCGATGCCTTGCGCGCCGCCGGTGACCAGCACGCTTTTGCCGCTGAAATCGAGGTCTTCAGACATGGGGCTGCTCCATATGGGCATAGGCCAGGGTCGGCACATCGACGATGCTCGAACCGCCGTCGGCGATCAGGCTGGCACCGGTGATGATCGAGGCGTCGGGGCTGGCGAGGAAACGGCATACCTTGGCGATTTCTTCGGCGCTGGCGGGGCGTCGCAACGGTACGTCGGCGCACACGCGGGCATAGGCTTGGCGCAGCGTATCGCCGTGGAAACGCATCAAGGGCTGCATTTCCTCGTCGGCCATCGGCGTAGTGACCCAACCCGGGCACACCGTGTTCACTCGCACGCCACGTGGCCCATAGTCGCGCGCCAGTGAACGATTGAGCCCGAGCAGCGCATGCTTGGCGGTGGTGTAGCCGCACACTTCGGGCCCGGCGGCGAGCGACGCGATGGAGCCCAGCAGCACGATGCAGCCGGCGCTCTCGATCAGCAGCGGCAGGCAGGCGCGGGCGCTGTAGAACGCGCTGTCCAGGTTGCTGCGCAACGCCGCCTCCCAGGTGGCCGGGCTGGTTTGGCTGGCGCTGCCCACGCCATGCCCGCCGGCACAGGCCAACAGCACATCGAGTCGGCCGTAGCGCGCGCGAATCTGCGCAATGAAGCCTTCCCAGATGTCCGGGCTGGCTGCGTCGCCGACCAGCACCAGGCCACCGGTCTCTGCGCCGACCTGTTCCAGCGGCTCGCGACGCCGGCCGATCAGCACCAGGTTGGCGCCCTCGGCGGCGTACAGCCGCGCGCAGGCGGCACCGATGCCGGTGCCGGCACCGGTGATGACCACGGTACGTGGATCAGGCATCGGGATACTCCGTGCGGTTGAGGACCTGGCAGTAGGAGCTGACCGGAAAGTTCGACAGCGCATCGAAGGACGCACCGGCATAACCGAAGATCTTGCCGTCGCTGCGGTGCTGTTGCAGGTCGATCAGCACGAGGCCGAGGGTCGGGATGATTTTTTCGCGCCAGACGAACAGGTACAGCTGGTCGGCAATCTTGTAGTAGTGGCAGCGATCGGTGTCGCACAGGCCCTGTTCGACACCCTTGAGGCACTGCCAGGAATAGAACTGATCGTTCAGGTAGATGTGCTCGTAGACTTCGCTGGGGCTGTAGCGATACAGGTTGCGCAACCCGGTCAGCTCCTGGGTCGGCGCGTGGGGGCAATGGCCGGCCTGCCAGGGTTGATTCAGGCTGCCCTGCAGGAACTGCACTTCAACCGAGGTCAGCGCCTTGCCGGCCAGGGCGCGGCTATAAAGGCCTTGTTCGGTATGTTCGCGGCTCGGCATGCTGCCGATCACGGCGGTGAACGACGACGTGGCGGTATCCAGCACCAGGCTGATCGACCAGGCTTGCCCGGCTTCGTGCTTGATGAAGTCGATCAGGTACAGGCCCGGACGCACCGACGTGGCGCGGTACGCGGCCGAACCACTCGAGTGACCGTCGGCCGCGTTCCAGTGCAGCGTGGCGGCGTCGAAACGGTGCTCGATCTGCCAGCCGTTGGCGAAGTACAGCGTGAAGGTCTTGCCGTTGAGGTCGGCCAGGTTGGGCAGGATGAACGCTTCTGGCGCGAAACCGTCGGCGAGGGCGCCAACGGTGATCCAGTCGGATGGGGTGGTCATTGCAGGGCTCCAAGGGTTGAGTTGACAACCCGGAGCATGCGGCGGGGAAGGGCGCGCGCCTATCAACCGAATGGTTGAGCCCGCTTAAAGAAACAGCGCGGCCACCAGCTCGGTACGGCTGCTGACGCCTGCCTTGCGGAACAGGTGAATCAGGTGGGTTTTGACCGTAGGCAGGCCGACGTCCAGCTCCAGGGCCAGTTGTTTGTTGCTCGCGCCTTGGCGCAGCAACCAGGCGATCTGGCGCTCCCTGGGGGTAAACCCGGCCAACGCGTCGTCAGCGGGCTGCATATTGGCCACGGCCATTTGCAGCAACGCCTGCAAGGCATTCAGTTGCGCCAATTGGTCGGGGGTGAACACCCCTTGTTCAGCGGTGCGCAGTAACGAGATGGCGGCCTGGGGCTGGTCGGCGCGATGGGCGACGATCTCCACCACATCGACCACCCCGTAGCGAGCCAGAAAGTCGCGATAGCGGCGGCTGTCACGCAGCGGCTGCCTGGCCATGGCCAACCCCAACGGCACTACGGCCAGCCCAGTGGACAGGCAATTGCGCGGCTGCAAGGGATCGAATTGGCGGTAGTTATCCAGGTAGTCGCGGTGCATCTCGCCGCTCATGCCCTGCAGCCTGAAATCACGGGCTTGCAGCTGGCGGTCAACACAATAGAACGCCGCCAGGCTGGCGGGTACGAGACGGGTGAAAGCCTGCAGGCAATGGCCGGCGACTTCCTGAGCGGGGATGGCGTGCATGGTCGGTTACCTGCGCCGGGGAAAAAACGCTGCCGGCCCAAACCGGCAGCCAGTAGCGATCAGACTACCGCAAAATAGTGCTTCACGAAGCTGTCGCTGACCACCTCCCACAGCACCGGTGTGCCTTTGGTCACGAACCAGCTGTCGCCCGCCTTGTAGCGGGTGCTCTGGCCGGTGCTTTCGTCGGTCAGGATCACTTCGCCGGTGACCACGGTGGCCTGTTCGGCGAACGGGTAGACCATGCGGAATTTGCCTTGGGTGGTGCCGAAATAGGCGCTGCTGACCGCGTCGGTGGGGGCGCCATAGGTCATCTTGCCGAAGGCCTTGACCTCGCCTTCGAGGATCTCGGAGCCGAGGTCGGCAACGGTGCCCCAGGCGTCGAGGTCCGACAGTTGGATATCTTTGTTGAGCGTTGTAACGGGCATGGCGGTGCTCCTGTGATGGAAAGAATGGGAATCAACGGCGACCGTTGAAGTAGCCTGACAGTTGGTGGAGGCTTTTGCCGGCGGTGAGCAGCAGTGGGCGGATATGGTCCTTGCCGAGGATCTGCGCATGCTTGACCGCGCTGATCAGGTCGTAGCGCGAAGAACCTTCGCTCATGCCCTCGGCCAGGACCTTGCAGATGATGTGGCTGGGCGTCACCCCAAAACCGGCGTAGCCCTGCACATAAAAGGCGTTGGGGCGCCCACTCAGCGTGCCGATCTGCGGAAACAGGTTGGCGCCGGTCGCCATCGGCCCGCCCCAGGCCAGGTCGATCTTGACGTCCTTGAGATACGGGAAAATCTTCAGCATCAGCTGGCGGTTCCAGGCCTTGAGGTCGAGCGGGATGTGCTCGACAAACGGCGTGGCGGCACCGAACAGCAAGCGGTTTTCGTTGGTGACGCGGTAGTAGTCGATCACCGGGCGGATATCGCTGTAGGCGCCGCGTATCGGGCTGATGCGGTTGATCGTTTCGTCCGACAGCGGTTCGGTCATCAACTGGAAGGCGTAGGTATTGACGGTGGTCTTGTGCAACTCGGGTTCAAGCTTGTTGAGGAAACTGTCACAGGCCCACAGCAATTTGCTTGCCTTGACCGAGCCTCGACCGGTGCGCACAGTGATGCGCTCGCCATAGCTCACCTCCAGCGCCGGGCTGTGTTCATAGATATGCACACCGTGGCCGGCCAGCGCCTTGGCTTCGCCCAGCAGCAGGTTCAACGAGTGCACATGCCCGCCGCCCATGTGCAGCAACGCGCTGGTGTAGGCGTCGGAGCCAATGATCTGCTTGACCTCAGACCCCGCCATGAAGCGGATCTCGTCCTTGGTATTGATCGACTTGAAGTCTTTCTCCCAGGCGCGCAAGGTTTTTTCCTGGCGGGCGTTGAAGCCCATGTAGCCGTAGCCGTGGCAGAAGTCGGCGTCGATCGAGTATTTGGCGATGCGGTCCTTGATGATACCGGCGCCCAGCTCGCTGATTTCAAAGATCTGGCGCAGGCCTTCGTCGCCGACTTGTTTTTTGATCTTTTCCAGATCATGGCCGATACCCGCCATGATCTGCCCGCCGTTGCGGCCGGTACCGCCAAAGCCCAGGTAACGCGCCTCGAGTACCACGATGTTGGTGGTGCCTTTTTCAGCGAGTTCCAGCGCGGTATTGATACCGGAGAAACCGCCGCCAATCACCACCACGTCGGCTTCCACGTCCTGTTCGAGCGTCGGGAAACTGAGGTTGTATTTCTTGGTTGCCGAATAGTAGGTAGGCGTTTCGATAGTGATCATGGCGCAGCCTGGAAAAGTGAAGGAGAACTCACTGCAGAGTCGGGTTGAGGCTCTGTGCCTGTTGGGCGCTATTAAGTGCCTTCCGAGCGGTAGGTGTCTTGATTCTGTGTGCCGACGCTTTTGACCGTGGCTGCCACTGTCAGCCATCAAGCCTGCCCGGATGTAAAGCGGCATACGGCGATCAGTGGCCAATGCTAGAATGTTGTTAATCTGTTAACTAATTACGACGCCACTGCCCATGTCCAAGCCGCGCCAATCCTTGACCCTCACGTTGCTCCAGGCACGTGAAGCCGCCATGGCTTTTTTTCGTCCTTCGCTCAATCAACATGGGCTGACCGAGCAGCAATGGCGAGTCATTCGGATCCTGAGCCAGCACGAAGAGTTGGAGATCAACCGCCTGGCGGAGCTGGCGTGCATCCTCAAGCCGAGCATGACCGGCGTGCTGGTGCGTATGGAGGCGGCGGGCATGGTTGAGCGGCGTAAGGCGCAACAGGATCAACGGCGCGTGCTGGTGCGGCTGGCCGGGAAGGGGCAAGCCTGCTTCGATTCGATGAGTCAGAGCATGGAAGCCAATTACCAGCGCTTGCAGGCGGGGTTTGGCGAGGAGAAGTTGCAGACGTTGCTGACCTTGCTCAACGAGCTTAAAACCCTCAAGCGCTGAGGCGGGTGAACCGACTGCAATGCCGGTCAGATAGGCCTGTGGCGAGCGGGCTTGCCCCGCGTTGGGCTGCGCAGCAGACCCAAGACCTGACACCCTCAACTACCTGACACACCGCGGTGGCTTTACTGGGGCCGCTACGCGTCCCAACGCGGGGCAAGCCCGCTCGCCACCGGGGGCCTCCCTCTCTACAGGTCACTTTTCGTTCGCACTACCTAATAGATAGCACCGGCCGCGCTTGCAGGCGCCAGTGAACCCTTGAACGCCGCCGCCAGGCTTTGCAGCCCACGCATCAGCACCGTGGTGTCTACGCCCACCGCGACAAACGCGGCGCCCAGCTCGATGTAACGCCGCGCCAATACCGGGTCGGCGCTGAGAATGCCGGCGGCCTTGCCCGCTTTGCGGATGCGGGCGATGGCGTCTTCGATCGCCGCCTGCACCTCAGGGTGCCCCGGGTTGCCGCGAAAGCCCATCGAGGCGCTCAGGTCCGCCGGCCCGATGAACACACCGTCAATGCCGTCCACGGCCGCAATGGCGTCCAGGTTGGCCAGGCCTTCGCGGTTTTCGATCTGCACCAGCAAGCACATTTGCTCATCGGCGCGGTCGAGGTAGCCGGGGATACTGTTCCAGCGTGAAGCGCGGGCCAACGCACTGCCGACGCCGCGCACGCCGTTGGGTGGGTAGTGGATGGCTTTCACCAGTTCCTGCGCCTGCACTGCGCTTTCGACCATGGGCACCAACAGCGTCTGCGCGCCGATATCGAGCACTTGCTTGATCAGCGCGGTGTCGCCGATGACCGGGCGAATCACCGGGTGGCTGGGGTAGGGCGCCACGGCCTGGAGCTGGCCGAGCATGCCGCGCAGATCGTTGGGCGCATGTTCGCCGTCGATCAGCAACCAATCGAAGCCGGCATTGGCGGCCAGTTCCGCGCAGTAGGCATCGGCCAGCCCCAGCCACAGGCCGATCTGGGCTTCACCGCTGTGCAGGCGCTGTTTGAAGGTGTTGACAGGCATATCCATCGAGCCGTACTCCGCTTAAACAAAACGACAGGCAATCGACCCGAGCATATCGTAGTCGACATGGAAGGTATCGCCAGGGTTGGCCGCCACCGGGCGGGTAAAGGAGCCGCCCAGGATAATCTGCCCCGGTTGCAGGGTGACGTCATAGGCGGCCAGCTTATTCGCGAGCCAGGCCACGCCCTTGGCCGGGTGGTTGAGCACGGCGGCCGACACGCCGGATTCTTCGATCACACCGTTGCGGTACAGCACCGCCGGCACGTTGCGCAGGTCGATCTCGGTAGGGCGCACGGCGCGCCCGCCCATCACCACGCCGGCGTTGGCCGCGTTGTCGGAGATGGTATCGAACACCTTGCGGGTCGCCTTGGTGTGCGGGTCGACCTGTTGGATGCGCGCGTCGATGATCTCCAACGCCGGGATCACCCATTCGGTGGCGTCCAGCACATCGAACACGGTCACGTTAGGGCCTTTCAAGGGTTTGCCCAGGATGAACGCCAACTCGACCTCGACGCGCGGCACGATAAAGCGCTCGAACGGGATGTCGGTGCCTTCCTCGAAAAACATATCGTCCAGCAGCGCGCCGTAATCCGGCTCGGTGATATTGGAGGACACCTGCATGGCGCGGGAGGTCAGGCCGATCTTGTGGCCGACCAGCTTGCGCCCATCCTTGATTTTGCGGGCTACCCACGCGCGCTGGATGGCGTAGGCGTCATCGAGGGTGATCGCCGGGTGCTCCAGGGAAAACTGGCGTACCTGCTCCCGTGAGCGTTCCGCCTGGTCGAGGCGTGCGGCGGCTTGTTGGATAAGCTGTTGATCAAGCATGGCAAGGGTCTCTTAGTGAGGGTTGACGACAGTTGCCTGGGTGCGCAGCACCAGCAAGCCGCCGAGTGCAATCAGCACTGCCAGGGCGTAGAGGGCCAGGCTGGCGCTGTGGGTGGTGTCGCGCATCCAGCCTATGAGGTAGGGCGCGAAGAACGACGCAATGCTGCCGAAGGAACTGATCAAGGCAATGCCGGCGGCCTGGGTGTGGTTGGACAGGAACGCCGGGGGCAACTGCCAGAACATCGGCAACGCGGCGCTGGCGCCCATGCCGGCGATGATCAGGCCGCCCAGCACCAGGGCCGGGTTGGCAGGGGCGAGCCCGGCGATGGCGATGCCGCCGGCGGCCATCAGCAACGGCACGCACAGGTGCCAGCGGCGTTCGCGGTGCCGATCGGACGAACGCCCGCAGCCGATCATGAAAAAGCATCCGGCCAGGTACGGCACCGCACTGAGCAGGCCGACCTTGCCGTCGCTGCCGACCCCGGCGCCATGAATCAGCGTCGGCATCCAGAACGCCAGGGTATTGACCGCCAGCATCACCGCGAAATACACCGCCACCAGCAGCCACACCTGTCGGTTGCGAAGAATGGCGGAGAACGAGGTGATGGATTTGCGCTGTTCTTCGCTGTGCAGTTGCTCGCGCAGCTGTTGTTTTTGCTCAGCCGTCAGCCAGCTGACACTCTCGAAGCTGTCCGGCAGGCACTTGAGCACCACCAGCCCGAGCAGGATGACCGGCGCGCCCTCGATCACGAACATCCACTGCCAGCCGCGCAGGCCGCCCAGCGCATGAAAGTGCTCCAGGATGCCGCCGGAGAGCGGCCCGCCGATCACCCCGGCCATAGGCACCGCAATCGCAAACAAGGCGGTGATTTGCGCACGCCGACCAGCCGGGTACCAACGGTTCAGGAACACCAGGATGCCTGGGAAAAAACCCGCTTCGGCGACCCCGAGCAAAAAGCGCAACACATAGAAGCCCGTCGCGCTGTCGACCAGGAACATGCAGGTCGACAAGGCGCCCCACACCACCATCAGCGTGGCGATCCAGCGCCTGGGGCCGACGCGGTCGAGGGCCATGTTGCTGGGCACGCCGAACAGTGCGTAGGCGACGAAGAACAGGCCGGCACCGAAGCCATAGACGGTGTCGCTGAAGTTGAGGTCGGCGCTCATCTGCATCTTGGCGAAGCCTATGTTGATGCGATCGAGATGGGCGAACAGGTAACAGATCAGCAACAGCGGCATCAGCCGCCAAGTGATGGCGCTGTGGGTGCGGTCGCGGGCGACGGCAGTGGAAGTGTCGGCGGTATTGGCTGTGCTCATGGTTTTATACTTTTTGTTTGAGAGGCCGATGGAACGAACGGGCAGGGCGGGTTAATTCACCTGTGCCTTGAGGAAGGCATGCACATTGTTCTGCTTGAAATTGAGGTGTTCGTGCAGTTCGATCATTTCAAACGACAAGGCCAGCAGGCGTTGGGCTTGCAGCTCGGCAAAGTGCGCGGTGATCACCTCGAAGAGTTTTTCGGCGATTGCCTGCCGTGTCGCCAGGTCGCGGCCATGGCCGACTTTGAGGGTCATGTGCATAAAGGCGTAGTCATGCTTGCCGTCGGCCATGCGCCAGGTGTCCAGGCGCACACCGCGGCTGCGGATACCGCCCAGCGGGAACACGCCGCTGTCGCCCAGGGTGGCGTGGACTTTTTCAAACAGGCCGGGCAGGTCCGCCTGCTGTTCGATGTTGTCGGTGTACTCAGCGATAAAGTGGGGCATGAACGGCTCCTTCAGGCCGCTCGGGGATACCGGGCGGCCATGCGGTCAAACAGGGAAAATAGCGTTGATCTGCCCGGTGCCCGAGCTGCCGAAGGGTTCTGTGATGATCTGCGCAGGTTTGGCGTAATCCGGCCCGCCGAGCAAACCCAGAAGCATGGCGGTGTCGTGCATCTTGCCTTCGCCGAAGCAGTGCTCGGCGTAGTCGGGGAGCATGGCGCAGAACTCTTTCCAGCGGCCCTGGCGCCACAGTTCCACCACGTGCAGGTCGACCTGTTTGTCGAACTCGCGCGTCCAGTTATGGATATTGGCTTCGGCATTGCGATCGTCCGAGAAACGGTGCGACAACGACCCCGAGGCCAGCACCACGACTTTGCGGTCGCTTTTTTCGATGGCCCGGCGGACGGCGGCGCCGAAGGTGAAGCTGTCTTGCAGGCGATGCCAGGCGCACCAGGCGGCAATCGACACCACGTTGAATGTTTGATCCTCCGGCACGCCCATGTGCATGTAGCGCATCGGCACCAGGGTGCCGTATTCCAGCTCCAGGCTAGGGATGTTATGGGCCAGGGTGCGCACACCGGCGGCGTTGGCCTCGGCCGCAATCAGCTCGCCCAGCTCAGGGCAGCCGGGGTACTCGTACGCCATGTTCTTGATGAAATGCGGCAGCTCGTTGCTGGTATAGATACCCTTGAAGTGCTCGCCGCTGTTGACGTGGTAGGCGCTGTTGACCAGCCAGTGCACGTCGAACACCACCGCGGTGTCGGCGCCCAGTTCGCGCGCGCGCCGGCCGATTTCCTTGTGGCCGGCAATCGCCGCCTCACGGCAGCCGTGGTGTTTGCCGGGCAGCTCCGACAAATACATCGAGGGAACGTGGCAGATTTTCGCGGCCAGGACGACTTCGCCCATGATGATTCTCCTGATTGATTATTCTTGTTTGAGCGGCTTCGGGTGATGAGGCAGCAAGCTCCCTCACACAGGTCAGACGCCCCAGCGTGGAATGTGATGACTGCCCATCGAAATACACACGTTCTTGATCTCGGCGAACACCTCGAAGCTGTATTGGCCGCCTTCACGGCCGGTGCCGGAACCTTTCACCCCGCCGAACGGCTGGCGCAGGTCGCGCACGTTCTGACTGTTGATGAACACCATGCCGGCTTCGATGCCATAGGCCAGACGATGCGCCTTGCCGATGTCCTGGGTCCAGATGTAGGACGCCAGGCCGTACTCGGTGTCGTTGGCCAGTTGCAGGGCTTGCGCTTCGTCCTTGAACGGAATCAGGCACACCACCGGGCCAAAGATTTCTTCCTGGGCGATGCGCATGTTGTTGTTCACATCGGCGAATACCGTCGGCTGAATGAACTGCCCTTTGCTCAAGTGCGCCGCCAGGTTGGCCGGGCGCTCCAGGCCGCCGGCCAGAAGCGTGGCGCCTTCTTCGAGGCCGATCCTGATGTAGCCGGTGACCTTGTCGTAGTGCGCCTGGGTGATCATCGAGCCGACCTGGGTCTTCGGGTCTTGCGGGTCGCCGACGATCAGGCGTTTGGCGCGCGCGGCAAACTCCGCCACGAATTGCGGGTAAACGCTTTCCTGGATAAAGATCCGGCTGCCGGCGGTGCAACGTTCGCCGTTGAGCGAGAAAATCGTGAACAGTGCCGCGTCCAGCGCACGTTCCAGGTCGGCGTCTTCGAAGATCAGCACCGGCGACTTGCCGCCCAGTTCCATGGAGTACTTTTTCAGGCCGGCGGTCTGCATGATCTTTTTGCCGGTGGCCGTGCCGCCGGTGAAGGAAATTGCCCGCACGTCGGGGTGGCGCACCAACGCATCGCCCGCCGTGGCGCCGTAACCCTGGATCACGTTCAACACGCCGTTGGGGAGGCCGGCTTCGACGGCCAGGCGCCCCAGTTCGTTGGCGGTCAGCGGCGACAGCTCGGACATCTTCAGCACGGCGGTGTTGCCCAGCGCCAGGCACGGCGCGGTCTTCCAGGTGGCCGTCATGAACGGCACGTTCCATGGCGAGACCAGCGCGCACACCCCCACCGGCTGGTACAAGGTGTAGTTGAGCATCTGGTCATCGACCGGGTAACTGTGCCCGTCCATGCGCGTGCAGACTTCGGCGAAGAAATCGAAGTTGTGCGATGCGCGCGGGATCAATACGTTTTTGGTCTGGTGAATCGGCAGGCCGGTGTCGAGGGTTTCCAGTTCGGCCAGGCGCGGCACGTTCTGTTCGATCAGTTCACCGAGCTTGCGCATCAGGCGCGCACGTTCCTTGGCGGGTGTGCCGGCCCACTTCGGAAAGGCTTCCCTGGCCGCCGCCACGGCCTGCGCCACTTCGTCGGCACCGCCGCTGGCGACTTCGCCGATAGCTTCGCCGGTGGCCGGGTTGTAGTTGACGAACACGTCTTTGCTTTCGACCTCACGGCCGTTGATCCAATGTTTGATCATGCTGCTCAAGCCTCTTTACGGGCGTTGAAGAACGCCGTTTCGCTGACAATCCGATTGACCAGGCGACCGACACCTTCGACTTCCACCACCACTTCATCGCCGGGCACCACATCGGCCAGGCCCTCGGGCGTGCCGGTGGCGATCATGTCGCCGGGCTGCAGGGTCATGAAGCCGGACAGGTATTCGATCAGGTAGGGAATGTCGAAAATCATGTCGCGGGTGCTGCCTTCCTGGCGCAGTTCACCGTTGATCCAGGTGCGCAGCTTCAGGTTGCTCGGGTCCGGCACATCGGCCACATCAACGATCCATGGGCCGACCGGCGTGGTGGCGTCGCGGTTTTTCACGCGCAGATTGGGCCGATAGTAGTTTTCCAAGTAGTCACGAATCGCATAGTCGTTGCACACCGTGTAACCCGCCACATAATCCAGGGCGTCTTCGCGCTTGACGTTGCGCGCCGCTTTGCCGATGACGGCCACCAGTTCGCACTCGTAGTGCATGTAGGCGACGTTATCCGGACGCCAGGTCACCTGGTTGTGGCCGGTGTAGGTACCTGGGGATTTGATGAACGCCAGCGGCTCGGTGGGCGGTTTGAACGCCAGTTCGGCGGCGTGGTCGGCGTAGTTCAGGCCCAGGGCGAACATGCTGCCGGTGGCCGGTGGCAGCCATTGCACCTGTTCTTCGGCCAGCAGGCGGCCGTCAGCCAGGCGCACGGCGTTGTTGTCTTCGACTTGAACGCGGTGAATTTCGCCTTCAAAGCGGATACGGGCGTGTTTCATGAGTGCTCCTGCGGCTGGGCCACGATGTGATTGACGAGACGCCCCAGCCCGCTGATTTCAACGGCGACGCTGTCACCCGGCAGCACATCCACGCGACCTTCAGGGGTGCCGGTGATCAGTACATCGCCTGCGTGCAGGGTCATGAACTCGCTGATTTCGGCGATCAACAACGCAATGTTGCGCACGAAGTTAGCGGTGCCGTTTTGCTGGCGAACCTCGCCGTTGACGTACAGCGTGATCGCCAGGCTGTGCGGGTCCTTGATCTGTGCAGTAGGGATCAGCTCAGGCCCGACGGCACAGAAACCGTCACGGCATTTGGCTTTGACGGCAGGGCGGTAGTAGCTGTCTTCCGGCAGGCTGAATTCATTGACGATGGTGTAGCCGGCCACGTAATCGAGGGCTTCGGCCGCGCTCACACGGCTGGCGCTCTTGCCCATCACCACGCCCAGGGCCGGGCCGGGTTGCAAGCGTTCGCCCGGGCCTGGGTGCACAACCTCGGCACCGTGCTGATTGCGGGTATTGGGCGTCTTGATAAACAGCACCGGTTTGACCGGCGGCTTTTGATACGGCGGCTGTTCGAATTCGGCGAGGCGCTGCTTGAGCAGCCCCTGGTAGTTCAGTGCGACACCGAACAGAGTGCCGGTCGCGACGTCATGCAAGGCACGGCTCATGCTTTCTCCTGGCAGAGCCATGGGGCGGCTCCGAATATTGTTAATGTGTTAACAGTTATAATTAAGATGTTAACTATCGTCAAGGGTGGCACACTCATCTCGCGATGGTTGCGCCGCGCGATTCGGTGCAGGATGAGCACCACCGCAATCACAAAAAAAACGAGCAGCGTGCGATGACCGACCGTCAACCCATCCCGAACATCAACATCGGCCAGGTCTATGACCAGCGCTACAGCGACGCGCAGGTGCATTACGACCGGCTGGCCAACCTGGCGGGTTTCTTCGGACGCAACATGCCGGTGCACCGGCATGACCGGTTCTTCCAGGTGCATTACGTCAAAAGCGGCGCAGTGCGGGTGTACCTGGACGACCAGCAGTACGTCGAGTCGGGGCCGATGTTCTTCCTTACGCCGCCCACCGTGCCGCATGCCTTCGTGACCGAGGCCGACAGTGACGGACACGTGTTGACGGTGCGTCAGCAACTGGTCTGGCAATTGATCGAGACCGACCCCAGCCTGGCACCGGCCGGCGCGCAGCTGCCGGCGGCGTGTGTCGCGCTGGCGCATTTGGGGCCGCACAACGCGGATGAAATACGCCGGCTGGATTTTCTGTTCGACGAATTGAGCGAAGAGGTGGACGCCAAGCGCCCAGGGCATGGCGCCGCCCTGGACAGCTTGACGCGCTTGATCATGGTGAGCCTGTTGCGGCTGTGCTCCCACTCGTTGAAGGCTACGCCGGCGCGGCACGAAGACTTGAAGATTTTCCACCGTTTCAACGAACTGATCGAAGCGCACTACCTGCAGCACTGGCCGTTGTCGCGGTATGCGCAAGGCATCGGCGTGACGCAGGCGCGACTCAACGATGTGTGCCGACGCATCGCCGACCTGCCGTCCAAGCGCCTGATCCTGGAGCGCCTGATGCAGGAGGCCAAGCGCCTGTTGTTGTTCACGGGTGGCTCCGCCAACGAAATCTGCTACCAGCTCGGGTTCAAGGACCCGGCCTATTTCAGCCGTTTTTTCCAGCGCTACGCACAGCTCACTCCAGGGGAGTATCGCCAACGGCAATTGGGTTTGCGTTGAGCCAGGCATGGGGGATTTCGCCTTGATCTTGTAAGGGCCAGCATGACCGGCCCGGCAGGCCGGCAGAATGGCTTTTACGCGGAACCGATTGCACTTTTCACAGGCTTGCGCGCGCTGGCCGGCGACACTAAGCTGCCGACTCGCTCATCCACGTGGTGCCGATATGGCTAACCCCCGACCTTCGTTGACCCTGACCTTGCTGCAAGCCCGTGAAGCGGCCATGGCGTTTTTCCGTCCTGCGCTGAACCAGCATGAACTGACCGAACAGCAGTGGCGGGTGATTCGCATACTGCGCCAGCAGGGAGAGCTGGAAAGCCATCAACTTGCCCAGCAGGCGTGCATTCTGAAGCCGAGCATGACGGGTGTATTGAACCGCCTGGAGCGCGATGGACTGGTGCGCCGGCAGAAGTCCAGCCAGGATCAGCGACGGGTGTTCGTCGGCCTCACCGAGCGCGGCCAGCAGTGCTTCGTGTCGATGAGTGAAGGCATGGAAAGCAACTACCGCAAGATCGAGGAACAGTTTGGCGCGCAAAAAATGGAGCAACTGCTGGGCCTGCTCAACGAGCTGAAGAATATAAAGCCTTGATGCGAAAAAATTAGTTAATAGGTGAACGTGTTCATCTGTAGACGGTGTGTGATCGCCCGCTCCACTATCCATTTTCGGCACACATTCACGACCCACCCTGAATTCGGAATGAAACTTGCGTTGTAGCTGACCTGTAAGCCTTGCAACTGAAAAAGGTCGGGTCATGAACAACAATAATCAGCTGATACCTGCGGTCTCCAAGCGCGTGCAGTCGACGTCGCCCCTCCAGCGTTTCCTGACGAGTGATATCGATGAGCACGCGCGCAACATGCGCGGCTGGCAGGTCCGCTACGATCAGTTATCGCCGGGCGTCTTTGAAGGCGAGTTGATCGAGTTCCGTTCGGACTGGATGCAACTGGCCCGCGACCGCTCTAATCAAGCCATGATCAAGAGCGGAGCGGCCTGGGACGGCGCAATTACCTTCAGCTTGCCGTTGAGTGCGCAAGGCCCGGTGTACTGCGCGGGGCATCCGATTCACGAGCCCAGCCTGTTGGTCGCCCACGGGCACAACCTGCCTGAGCTGCACACGCCCCAGCACCTTGACCTGCTCAGCGTGGCGATTGACGAGCGTGTGCTGGAGCATGTGCTGGAACGTCAGGGCAGCGCTTTTCGAATTACCGATCTTCCCAAGTGTTACCGCTTGGGCGACTCGTCCGTGCAACATGAACTCGCGGCATTATTCGATGAACTGTCGCGCTGCGACCAGGGACGGGATGCGTTGCTCGGGCACGACTCGATCCGCCGCGGCATACGCGATACGGTGATGCTGCACATCCTGGAATTGATCGCGCCGGATCAAGCGCCACCGCTCAACCCCACCGCGCGTAAAAGGATGGTCGACCGCGCCCGCGAATATGCGCTGGGCCACCTTGACGAGCCTTTGTCGATCCTCGACCTGTGCAACCACATCGGCGCCAGTCGGCGCAAACTCCAGTACTGTTTCCAGGAAACCCTGGGGATCAATCCGGTGGCCTACCTGCGTGCATTGCGCCTCAATGCGGTGCGTCGTGAACTGCGTACGAGCACGCAGTCCCAGGGCGTACAGGAAGTGGCGGCACGCTGGGGGTTCTGGCATTTGAGCCGGTTCTCGGGCGATTACCGCACCATGTTTGGCGAAAGCCCTTCGCAGACCCTGCGGCGTACTCAACTCTGCTGAAAACGGATAACCCGCTCACGAGGCTGCTCCATAGGATGGCCCACACCACTTGATGGGAGGGGCATTCGATGATTCATAACAATAATGCAAACGCCGCACGCATGACGCTGTTCACCCTGGGGCTGCTCGGCTGCTGCGCCGGCGCCCAGGCCACCGAGAACGGTGCGCCGACCACCGCCGTCGGGGTCTACGATTTCGGCGCGGGGATGATGCCGCCGGCCACACCGTTCGGCACACTGGGGCTGCGAACGGCATTTTATTCGGCCAACGTGCAGAAGGACCGCCACGGGCGCACCGTCGACAACCACTTCTCGCTGGATGTGTTGTCTATCGGCGTCGCCTATATGCGCATGACGGATCACACCGTGCTGGGCGCCCAGTATGGTTTCGGCGCGGTGGTGCCGTTTTTCAAGATGGACGCTTCCGTCAAGGTGCCGACGCCGGTCGGGCCGCTGAGCCTGGAGGCCGATCCATTCCGAATGGCCGACGTGCAGTTGCTGCCGGTGATCCTGCAGTGGAACCTGTCGCCGAATCTGTTCATCAATACGCAATTGCAGATCCAGATGCCCACCGGTGACTATGACAAGAATCGCCTGATTTCGCCGGGGCTCAATCACTGGACGTTCTCGCCGATCGTCAACGCCACCTACATCACCGACAGTGGCTTGGAGGTGTCTTCAAGCTTTGAAGTCGACGTCAATACCCGCAACCCCGCGACCGACTACAAAAGCGGCGTCGAGTACCGCCATGAATTCGCCGTGGGCCAGCATGTGGGGCCATGGACCCTGGGCCTGGGCGGTTATTACTACCGCCAGTTCAGCGACGACGACGCGCCGGGGTTGCAGTCCGGCAATCGCGCACGGGTTTTGGCCGTCGGGCCGGCGGTGAGTTACTTCAAGCCCGGCCTGCCACCCATCTGGCTGCATGCCTACAAGGAAACCGACGCCCGCAACCGCGCCGAGGGTTACACCGTGGCGCTGCGCATTTCTCATAGTTTCTAAGGGGCTGACCATGAACCCATTACGTTCTGATTCCGTACACCCTCGCCAAGCCACCGGGCGCCGTGAAGGGCTGGTGCTGATGCTGGGCAGCAGCCTGACCATCATGGGGGCGGTCATGGTTGCACCGGTCCTGCCCAAGCTTGGCGCCGAGTTCGGCCCGCTGGACGCGCACGCCGACTTGCTGGTGCCGCTGGTGGTCACCGGGCCGGCACTGGCGATTGCGGTGTGCGCGCCGTTGGCCGGGTGGTTGGCCGACCGGGTCGGGCGCAAGGCCTTGCTGATCATCGCGACCCTGCTGTATGCCGTACTCGGCGCGCTGCCGGCAGTGCTGGATAACTTGTCGACCATCGTCGGCGTACGCCTGTTGTTCGGCTGCGCCGAAGCCGCGGTCATGACCTGCTGCGCCGCGCTGATCGCCGACTATTGGCACGGCGAGGAACGCATGCGCTACATCAATCGGCAAGTGGTGACCATCGGCCTGGTGGGCGCGCTGTTCTTCGTGGTGGGCGGGGCGCTGGGTGAGCATTCCTGGCGCCAGCCGTTTCTGCTGTACCTGCTGCCATTGCTGCTGGTGCCGGTGATGATGAAAGTGCTGTGGGAACCTGCAGCCAGCCGGCAGCCAATCGACGTGCCGGACGAGGGGCGGGTGGCGGTCCTGCCCCTGGTGCTTGGTTACCTGCTGATTCTCAGCGGTATGGTCCTGACGTTTGTCGTGCCGATCCAGGCGCCGGTTCTGCTGGTCGGCCTGGGCGTGACGTCCAGCACCATGATCGGGCTGTCGGCGGGCCTGAGCCTGCTGTCGACCCTGGGCGGTTCGTTGGCCTGGCCGCTGCTGCGCCGTCGCATCGGTATCCCCGGTTGCAATGCAGTGTTGCTGACGTTGATGGGCCTGGGGCTGTGGCTGCTGATGCGCGGGCAAAGCTACAACGCGCTACTGCTGGCCATATTGATTCACGGCTTGGGCGCCGGGCTGCTGGTGCCCAACGCGATGGCGCCGGTCATGAATGCCCTGAGCGCCAGCACCCGTGGGCGCGGCCTGGGCGGCTTCACCGCTTGCCTGTATGTCGGGCAATTTGTCAGCCCACTGGTGGTGGCGCTGTTCACTGTCTACTCGGGCGACCTGCGCGTTTCCATCCAGTGGCTGGCGTTCGCCAGTGTGGTTTCGGCCCTGGCCTGGGTGCTGGCCGGCCTGCAAGCGCGGCGCAAGGCGGTTAACCGCACGTTGGGCTCAACTCATTCGTAATCAAGAGGACATGCACATGGACATCCATAACCTGCTGGACACCGAGGACGCCACGGGATTGGCCGAGTGGCTCCGGCGCGGCGCCATACAGCCCGGCGAACTGCTGGAGGCGGTGATCGATCGAATCGAGCGGGTCGAACCGCAGCTCAACGCGGTAGCCGAGCGCCTGTACGATTCGGCACGTGAAACCGCACGCACGGCACGACCCGGTGAAGGGGTGTTTGCCGGGGTGCCGACCTTGATCAAGGACCTGTTTTCGCCGGTCAACGGCGCGGCCATGACCAATGGTTCCCTGGCGCAGGGAAGCGTTCGCGCCGACTTCGACGCGGAACTGGTGACGCGTTTGCGCCGTGCCGGTTGTGTGATTGTCGGCACCAGTACCTCGCCGGAATTTGGCACTTCGTACTCCACCGAATCAAGTCGCTTTGGCGCCACGCGCAACCCATGGAACACCAAGCACAGCGCCGGCGGTTCCAGCGGCGGCGCGGCGGCCCTGGTGGCGGCGCGTGTCGTGCCTTTCGCCCATGGCAACGATGGCGGCGGTTCCTTACGCGTGCCGGCGTCCTGCTGTGGCGTGTTCGGTTTAAAACCCAGCCGTGGGCTGCTGCCTTCCGGACCGATGATCGGCGAGGGCTGGGCCGGGATGGGCACGCCCCATGCCATTACCTTGTCGGTACGCGATAGCGCCGCGCTGCTGGATGCCACCGCGGGGATCGACCTGGGCGCACCGTATGCCGCGCCCACGCAGATGCAGCCCTATGTCGCGGCGCTGCAGCGTGACCCTCGGCCCCTGCGTATCGCGTTGGTTGAACAACTCGGGCCTTGGCCGACCTCCCGCGCGAGCGTCGACGCTGTTCGCCAGGCCGCCATGTTATGCCAATCCCTGGGCCACCACGTTGAGCCGGTCAGCTTGCCCGTTGCGCTGCCGGAATTTCTCGACCAGGTTTTCACGATCATCGGTGCAAGTACCCGCCACTATGTCGACGTGCTGGGCCAGATGCGCGGTTTCGCGGTGCAGCCTGAGGAACTGGAAGCCCGAACCCGGATTATCTTGCGCAGCAAGGGCGATGTAACGGGTGCTCAGTACGCCGGTGCGGTGGAGTGGATTCATGCCTTGGGTCGGCAGTTGGCGGTGTTCATGCAGGATTACGACCTTATCCTCACGCCAACCCTGGCACGCGAGCCGGTGCCCATCGGTGAGCTGGACCTGCAAGACGATAGCGTGAGCCTGGAAGAGCTGATTGAACGGTTCCACAGCTACTCACCGTTTACGGCACTGTTCAATGCCAGCGGGCAACCGGCGATGTCGGTGCCGTTGTTCTGGAGCGCTGCCGGCTTGCCGATGGGGGCACACTTCGCCGGTCGCTTTGGCGAAGAAAGCACCTTGTTAGCACTCGCCGCCCAGCTGGAGCGCGCCCAACCCTGGCGCGGGCGTGTGCCGCCGGTGAATGCCTGCGGGGTGTGAGTCTGGTTGGTGTAAGCGGTAGCGCCGTATGGGGCGTCAAGGCGTTTGTGCCCGCCCGCTCGCACCGGATGGCCGCGTGATCACGAACGGGGATCAGCGGCCTATCCATTTACAACATGCGGCGCAATACATTGTTGCGAGGGTCGCGGTCGAAGAACCGGTGCTTGAGCGCGCCCGCGATATGCAGCACGATCAACACCAATAAGGTATAGGCCAGCACTTTGTGCAGCCCTTGGAACACGACGAACCAATCGTCATTCTTCGCCAGCAGCTCCGGCAGGTTCACACCGAAAAAGAACACACCGTCGCTCATGGTGTAGGTGCTTGACATCGAGTATCCCATCAACGGGACGGCCACGATCAGCACGTACATGGAGCGTTGTACAAAACGTGAGAGGAAACGCTCATGCGCCGCCAGTGTTTGCGGTGGCTGCGGAAGGGTGGGGGTGCGAACACGCAGGGCGATCTGCGCCAGCACCAGCAGAAACGCCAGCACCCCGAACGATTTGTGCCACGGATAATAGAGTGTGTATTTACCCACCACTTCATCATCAAGCCCGGTCATGTGCCAGCCGGCCCAGAGCAGGCCGGCGATAACCACGGCGCGCACCCAATGCAGGATGCGCAGGGACACGGGATACCGATCAATTGTCGCTTGTTTTTGGGTGTTCATCGCAGTCTCTTCATTGATCATCAAGGCATCGAAAACGCACGGCTGAATTCCACCCTCTGCGACCATGGTCGAGAGGGTGGCAGGTGCAGTGACTGTTCTAGGCGGGCAGCAGCACGGTGATCACTTTCTCCTCGGTGTAGGCCAGCGCGCCGCCAAGCCCGCCTTCGCGGCCGATGCCGCTGGCCTTGACGCCCCCCCACGGCAGGTTGGCGTCCAGCGGGCTCCAGCAGTTGACGCCGATGGCGCCGGCCTTTACGGCTGCGGCCACGCGGTGCGCGCGCGCCAGGTCGGTGGTCCACACCGTGGCTGCCAGGCCGTAGGCAGAGTCGTTGGCCAGCGTCACGGCCTCTTCTTCACTGTCGAACGTGATCACCGTACCGACGGGGCCGAAGATCTCGTCCTGGGCGATCGCCATGTCATTGCGGGCGTCGGCAAAAATCGTCGGGCGTACGAACCAGCCCCGGTCAGGGGTGGACACGCCGCCGGCCAGCAGCGAGGCGCCTTGGTCGATACCGAGCTGGATGTAACGGTTGACGCGATCGAATTGCGCTTTCTTGGCCACCGGCCCCATCTGCACGTCAGGCTGGCGAGGGTCGCCGACCTTGACCGCGCGCGCGGCGTCGGCCAGTGCACCAGCGAATCTCTCGGCGAGGCTGCGCTGGACCAGGATGCGCGAGCCGGCGGCACAGATCTGCCCCTGGTTGGCGAACAGGCCCAGGGTGCAGCCGAACAGCGCCTCATCGAAAGACGCGTCGTCGAACACGATCTGCGGGCTCTTGCCGCCCAGTTCCAGCGCCACGCGCTTGAACAGCACACCCGCGGTGCGCTGGATCTCACGCCCAGCCTCGGGACTGCCGGTGAAACTGATCTTGGCCACATGCGGGTGTTCGCATAAGGCGCGGCCCACCTGCGCACCGTAACCGGTGACCACATTGATCACGCCGTCTGGAAATCCCGCTTCCTGCGCCAGCGCCGCCAGATGCAGGGCCGATTGCGGGGTTTCTTCCGAAGGTTTGATCACCACGGTGCAGCCCGCCGACAGCAATGCGGCGAGCTTCCACACGGTGATCATCAGCGGTGAATTCCACGGCACGATGGCGCCCACGACGCCCACTGGCTCGCGTACGGTGTACGAGAGGGTCTTGCGACCGAAGTAGCCGCCGGTGGGAATGGTGCGTCCTTCAAGCTGGTTGGCCCAGCCGGCGGCGGCACGCAGGTTGGCGATGGCGTTGGGCAGGTCCATCCGGCGCGGTTCGAGCGGAGAACGGCCGATGGCGTCGGCGTCCATGTCGGCCAGTGATTCGCTGTCGCGCTCCACCAGGTCAGCGAGTTTGGATAACAGCCGGCCGCGCTGGGCGCCGTCAAGCCGGCTCCAGGCGCCACCTTCCAGCTGGGCGCGCGCCGCTGTCACGGCCCGGTCTACATCCTCGGCGGTGCCGCTTGCGCAACTGCCGTACACCTGTTCGGTCACGGGGTTGATAAGGGGGATGCGCGCGCCGTCGCTGGCTTCGAAGGGCGCGCCCTGGATAAAGTGGTTCAGGTGCTGAGTCATGTGGATGTCCATGCGTGATGGGTCGGAGGCGACAGGCCTCATGCCTTGAGGGAAGCCAGGGCATCGCCGAAGATGTCCAGCGCCTTGAAGAACAGCGAGCGCGTGATCGTCAGCGAGGGCATCACACGCATCACGTTGCTGTAGCGCCCGCAGGGGATCATCAGTACGCCGTGGTTCATCAGGTAGCCCATGAGTTGGCCGATCTTGGCGCCCTCGAGCGGTGTCTTGGTGGCGGCGTCTTCCACCAGTTCGATGCCGATCATCAAACCGCGGCCGCGGACTTCGCCGACGAACGGGCTGTTGAACCCACGGATACGTTCCTGCGCTTCCAGGCCCAGGGTGTGGGCGCGACCGAGCAGGCCGAGTTCCGGGTCCTGCAAGATACTGATATTGGTCAACGCCACGGCCGCGGACAACGAGTTGGCGGCAAAGGTATTGGGCATCGAGCCGTCTGGAATCTGGGCGGCGAGGTCCGAACGCATGATCAGCCCGGCCATCGGCAGGTCGCTGCCAATGCCCTTGCCGAAGGTGAGCATGTCGGGTTTCACACCAGAGTGTTCGACCGCCCACATCTTGCCGGTGCGGCCCGCACCGGACTGTACTTCGTCAACGATCAGCAACGCGCCGGCACGGTCGCAGGCCTTGCGCAACAGTTGCAGGAACTCGGGGGAGGGCGGCACGTAGCCGCCTTCGCCTTGCACCGGTTCCACAATCACGGCAGCCACGTCATCGGCGGCGGTGTAAGGACTGTTCAGCAGATAGTCCACGTAGTCGCCGGCAATTTGCTCGGCACTTTTTTGCGTGGTGTCGAAGGGAAAGCGGTAGGCGTATGGGTAGGGGGCGTGAATCACGCCGCCCATCATCGGGCCGTAGCCCTTGCGGTAGGCTGTGCCGGTGGTCAGGGCGCCGGAGGCGTTCCACACGCCGTGGTAGGCGCCGTGGAAGGCGAGGATCTGGTGGCGCCCGGTAATGCGTTTGGCGAACTTGATCGCAGCTTCCAGCGCATCGCTGCCGCTTTGCGTGAAGAACGTGATGCAGTCGCCGCGCAGGCCGTCGGGCGCGATCTCGGACATCTTGGCGGCCAGTTCGGTGCGGCGGGTGCTGTTGATTTCCAGGGCGTGCATCAGCACTTCGGACTGTTCACGGATGGCTTGCACCACCTGCGGGTGACAGCGGCCGACGCTGCTCACGCCCACGCCCGCGGACAGGTCGATGAAGGTGTTGCCGTCGGGATCCTTGAAGGTCGCGCCGAACGCGCGGTCCATGGCGATAGGCATGCGGCCGCCGCCACGCGCCATCGATTCGGTACTCGCCGACAACGCCAGGGCCTCGCGGGTCAGGGGGCCGGGCAGGGTGCTGGAAATAATGCGCGGGGCATCTGCGAAGTGCAGGGATTCTAGTTTGGACTCAATCATGACGCACTCTCTGGGTAGCGGTTTCAGTGTGTGGATCATTCTCATGGAGTGTCCTTGACCGTTAGCCCGAATCGGCAAATAGATGAATCGGCCCGTGCGCAGTTTTCGACAAAGAGGATTTTGAGAAGAAATTTCGCGGGGTTTGATCTTTGTGCGAATATCGCAAAGGAATGCGAACTAAAAACAAAAATTGGCAGAGGCTTTTCGCACATTATGAGAAACCACCACATAAGCCATTTTCGCGATATCCATGTCCATGCGGCCACCGTCCAGGAGTGGAACCAGGATTACAGCCAGTTAACCGCCGGCCTGGCCGAGAGTACGCTGATGCAGCTGACCACTGCGCGTTGCCACGTTTTCCGCGAGCAGATCAACCAGCGGGTGGTGCAGCGCGGTGTGGCGCCGCGCAGCAAGATGTGCTTCGCCGTGCCGATCAGCGTGCCGGGTTCGACGCGCATGCAGGGGCGCGAAGTGGATGACAGCAGCCTGTTCTTTCTGCAAGGGGGCGAGGAGTTCATGTTCCATATGCCGATGGGCATGGAGCTGCTGTCCATCACTTTCGAACGCGATTGGTTCGAGCAGGCACTGGCGCAAACGGCGGCGGCCAGTGAGATCAGTCGGTTGCTGCGCCAGCCAGTGATCCGCGTGTCCGCCCAGCGCTTCACCCAGGCTCGGCTTCGATTGCTCGCGATGCTTTCCCTGGCTGAGGTCGATGACGAACTCGACAGCGCGCGTGAGCAGGGGCTGGAACGGGCCTTGCTCGGTGAGTTGTTGCAATTGCTTACCGACCCGGCCTGTGACAAGCAGCAACGCAGTCCGAGTTCCACGCGCAGCTTCATTGTCGAGAAATGCCACCGGCTGACGACTGCCGAAATGATCAACGTGCCCAGCGTTAACGAATTGTGCCAACGCCTGCAGGTGAGTCGGCGCACCGTGCAAAACAGTTTCCGCTCGGTGGCCGAGACCACGCCGCTGAACTACTTGCGCTCGGTCCGGCTCAACGGTGTGCGCCGTACCCTGATGGGTACCCTCGCGTCCCACCTCTCGATTGGTGATGTCGCCGCCCAATGGGGCTTCTACCACCTCAGCCACTTTGCCGAAGAGTACCAGGCGCTGTTTGCAGAGTTACCGTCCCACACCCCTCGCGCTGCCATCCCTATTTGTGCGCACGCCTGAGCACCCGTGCGGCGGCGCAGCTGAGCGTACGCCTGGCCCGGCAGTGCGGTCGATGCGCTCCACGGTCTATGCGCGGAACTGGTCCATCAGTTTCATTTGCTGGTTGGCCCGTTCGTTGAGCTGATTGCTGATCTGTGCCGACTCGGCGGCCTGTTCAGTCAGTGTCTCGGTCACGCCGCGGATGGTCGAGACGTTGCGATTGACCTCCTCGGCCACCGCGCTCTGCTCTTCCGCCGCGCTTGCAATCTGCAGGTTCATGTCATTGATCACCGTAACCGCGTCGCTGATTTTACCGAGCGCCTCCACGGCCTGATGGATCTGGCTGGCGTTGCTCTGGGCCTGGGTCTGGCTTGAGTGCATGGTTGCCACTACACCACGCGTGCTGGTCTGGATACGCTCGATCACCAGGCGGATTTCCTCTACCGAGTCCTGGGTTCGCTTGGCAAGGTTGCGAACTTCGTCGGCAACCACCGCGAACCCTCGGCCGCTTTCCCCGGCCCGCGCGGCCTCGATCGCGGCATTGAGGGCGAGCAGGTTGGTCTGTTCGGCGATGCTGCGGATCACTTCCAGCACCGAGCCGATCTGTTCGCTGTTCACCGCCAGGGCTTCGACTTCCGTCACGGCCTTGCTGACTTCACTGGCCAGCGCGTTGATGTCGCGGGTGCTTCGCTCGATGATGGTGATGCCTTCCCTGGACGCCTGCTCTGCGCCCCGGGCCGCCAAGGCTGCGTTTGACGCGCTGTTGGCGACTTCGTGGGCTGTGGCGCTCATCTCGTTGGAAGCGGTTGCCAGTTGATCGATCTCGCGAAATTGCACCTGCATCCCTTCGCTGGTCTGACGCGCGATTTCCGAAGACTGGTCGGCGGTGCCGCGCGCAGCGGTGATGCTCTGCTTGAGTTGCGCGATGGTGGGTTGCAGTTTGTCGAGAAACCGGTTGAAGCCGTTCACCAGTTCGCCCAGCTCATCTTTCTTGCGGTAATCCAATCGTTGGGTCAGGTCGCCGTCGCCGCTGGCAATCGCCTTGAGCATCCGAGCGACACTATTGATGGGGCGTGTCACACCGGAGGCGGTGAGCCAGATGAGCAGCAGGCCCAACAGCCCTGCGCCGACGGCGACGAGCAGCGACTCGAGTGTGTCGCGGGTTTGCGTCTGGTCAAGCAAGGCCTGAAGCTTCATTGAGTCCGCCAGCAGAACGCCTCTTGGCAGGTCGATAGCCACTCCCCACGCCGCCGTTTCGGGTATCGGAGCAACGGGGTAGACAGCGCGAATCAGTTCGTCACGTGCCAGCACTACGGGCTTTTGTTGCTTCAATGCCGTCAGCACCGCCTTGCCTTCCTCTGCCAGAGGAACACTGATGTCTTTGCCGATCTGGCTCGCGTCGGCGCTGTAAGCGGCAAGTACACCACTGTCGGAAACAATCAGCATGCGCCCTGAACCGTTGAACAGCGTACGTTGAGCATCGCTCGCGGCAGCTTGCAGAGCGCCGAGCGCGAGGTCGACCCCGAGGGTGCCGACGACCTTGCCATCGGCGATCAGAGGCATCGACAGCGTGGTCATCAGTTGAACCTGGCCGGCCTGGGTGTCTGCGTAGGGGGCCATCAGGCAGGTGCGTCGGGTGTCTCGCGGGCAGGTGTACCAACTGTTGTAAGGCGTGCCGCTGATGCTCAGTTCGGTTTTCTGCAAGTCGCCTTCAGAGATCAGAATATTCATCGCTTCGCCTGCGCCGCGATTCCAGGCGCTGGCAAACCGTCCGGTTTCGTTGGAGGCGCGTGCGGCGTCGTTGGCGAACTCACGGTCTTTTCCATCCAGCGCATCAGGTTCGTAAACCAGCCAAAGCCCCAGAACCTGCGGGTTGCGTTCGAACGTCGTCTTGAGTGCGAGGTTCAGCTCTTCACGCAATGCAGCGGCCGCCAACCCCCGCTGGGCGGCCATGGTGCGTAAATTGGCCGCCTGGTCGGAAAAAGCGCTGATGATCTGCAGGCTGTTGCCGAAGAGGCTTTGCAGGTTCGTCGCCTGCTCCGCGGCCCTGGCCAGCAGCAGGGTTTCGCCGCTTTCGGTCAGCATCCTGCTGCTCGAGGTGCTGATCAACCGGTTGTTCTGATTGCCTTGGTAGAGATTCATGCCGACGATGAGGCCTATCACGCCGAGCAGGCACAAACCGGACAAAAGGACGAATTTCAAACGGATGGAAAGGGCGTCGAGCATTTGGCTATCTCACAGGTGAACAGCGTGTTGATCGATCATCGGTTAGTTTGCGGCCACCGATTTTTTATTGGAGGTGTCACTGCATCGGCTGACGTCACCTATTCATGACAAAAGCTTGCGCGAGTATGACCAGCAGCGCCAAAGGGCATGGCTGGCAGCCGGGAACAGGGCTGAACCTAGCATGCCTGACTGCGCAAGCGCCTCGTTATCCCAAATCGGCCAGGAGGGTAGGAACCTGTCGGTTTGGTGCGATGCCGGCGATGTTACCGATTTGGGATAGCGGGTTGTTCGTGGGCGGGCATAGCATCGAATACAGCGTGCAATCCCAAAAACAAAAGCGCTACCTGGTACCGATAGCGCCTTGATCGGACCACCCCACCAGCGACTGCCTCATACAATAAGGTCAAGAACATGAGTCTATCTATCCCGGTCAACAGCTCCACGGAGCTCAAGCGTGGCGCCTTGGGTGTCGGCTTTATCATCTTCTTCGTGATTTCGGCGGCGAGCCCACTCAGTGTCATCGCCGGTGGCTTCCCGATCGGCATCATGCTGGGCAACGGTGCCGGCACCCCGGCGTTGCTGTTGCTGGCGTTGTTGGTGCTGATAGCGTTCTCGGTCGGCTACACCACCATGGCTCGCCACGTTACCAACGCCGGTGGTTTCTACGCCTTTACCTCGCGTGGTTTGGGCGGCCTGGCCGGAGGCGCGGCGGGCGTGTTGGCGATGTTTGCCTATAACATCCTGCAAGTTGGCCTCTACGGCATGTTCGGCGGCGTGGTCAGTGGCACCATGGAGAGCGTGTACGGCTTGGTGTTGCCGTGGTGGTCCTACTCGCTGATGGCGATGGTCAGCATCGCGATCCTCGGCTACCGCAAGATCGATCTGTCGGCCCGCGTATTGTCGGTGGTGGTGATTGCCGAATACCTGGCGATCCTGACCCTGGATATTGCGATTCTCAAGAGCGGCGGCGACAGCGGTGTCAATCTCGACTCGTTCAACAGCCAGCATGTGCTCAGCGGTACCCCGTCGATCGGCCTGCTGTTCTGCTTCGCGGCCTTTATCGGCTTCGAGGCCACCACGATTTACGGCGAAGAAGCGAAAAACCCGCACCGCACCATTCCGATTGCCACCTACAGCTCCGTGCTGCTGATCGGCGGGTTCTACGCGCTGTCAGTGTGGTCGATGGTGGTGGGGGTAGGCGCGGATAAAATCGTGCCGATGCTGCAGGCCTTGCAGGACCCGACCACCTTCATCTACGGCATGTCGGACCACTTTGTCGGCCCGTACCTGACGCAAATCATCCGGGTGCTGTTCATGGTCAGCATCTACGCAGGGCTGCTGGCGTTTCATAACGCCGCGGCGCGCTATTTCTACGCAATCGGGCGAGACGGTCTGCTGCACAGTTTGTTGGGCACCACCCACCGTGTGCATCAAAGCCCGCATATGGGCTCGGCGTTGCAAAGTCTGATCGCCGCGGTTGTGGTGCTGATCTTCGCCGCCATGGATGCGGATCCGATCCTGCAGCTGTTCGCCTGGTTCTCCAACCTCGCCACGCTGTGCGTCATTTTGCTCATGGCGATGACTTCGATCTCCGTGTGTGTGTATTTCCACCGGCATCCCGAACTCAATGTCGGCCTCTGGCGGGGGCGCATTCTGCCGATTTTCTCCTGCCTGGCCTTGCTGATGGTGCTGCTGCTGGCGGTCGTGCATTTCGATGTGCTCACCGGTGCCAGCCAGCTCTTGTCCTACGGCTTGTGTGCCGTCATTCCAGCGGCGCTGCTGGGCGGCGTTTTTCTCGCCGCGCGACTGCGCAAGGTTTCGCCGCAGCGCTTTCTGGCGCTGGGCAGCCACAAGCTCTAACACATCGAGCGATACCGCCCCACTGCACTCAACAGACTGTTCGCTTGCCGGTGTCCGGCAAGGCTTGCCAGCGTTAAAGGAAGATGACACATGCACCACTACAAGATGCTTATCAATGGGGTTCAGGTTGCCGGTGAAAACGGGCAGTTCGAGGTGATCAATCCGGCCACCGGCGCCGCATTCGCCCAATGCCCGGCCGGCTCGCTGGCTCAATTGGACGATGCGGTGGCCGCCGCCCAGGCGGCGTTCAAGGAATGGCGTCACGTCTCGCACGCTCAGCGTTGCGAGCGTCTGTTGGCGATAGCCGAGGATATCGAGCAGGGCGCCGATGAATTGGCCCGATTGATCGTGCAGGAACAAGGTAAGCCGCTGGAACTGGCATTTTCCGAAGTCATGGGCGCCGCCGCCTGGACCCGCTATGCCGCCGAACAGCAGATTGGCGTGGAGCTGGTGGAAGAAACCCCGACCCAGCGCATTGAGCTGCACCGCAAACCTTTGGGCGTGGTGGCTTCCATTACGCCATGGAACTGGCCGTTCATGATTGCCGTGTGGCACATGATGCCGGCGCTGCGGGCCGGCAACTGCGTGCTCAGCAAGCCATCGAGCCTGACGCCGCTGAGTACCCTGCGCCTGGTGGAAATCATCGCGCGGCATGTGCCCAACGGTGTGATCAACTGCGTGACCGGCGAGCAGGGTTTCGGCAGCGCGATCACCTCGCACCCGGGGATCCAGAAGATTGTCTTCACCGGTTCCACCGCCACCGGCCAGAGCGTGATGCGCGGCGCGGCCACCAATCTCAAGCGCCTGACCCTTGAACTGGGGGGCAATGATGCCGCGATCGTATTGCCCGGCACGTCGGTGGAGGAGGTGGCCGAGGAGATTTTCCAGGCCGCTTTCCTCAACATGGGCCAGACCTGCGCTGCCCTCAAGCGTTTGTATATCCACGAATCCCAGTACCAGGCCTTTGCCGATGCGCTGACGCTGATTGCCGAACGCCAGGTGGTGGGGGATGGCCTGGAGCCGGGCGTCAACTTCGGGCCGGTGCAGAATCTGGATCAATTGCAACTGGTTGAAGCCTTGGTCGCCGATGCACGGGCGCAGGGCGCACGAGTGTTGTGCGGCGGCGCACGTCTGGACCGTCCTGGGTTCTTTTACCCGCCTACGTTGGTCGCGGATGTGACCGATGGGCAGCGTCTGGTGGACGAGGAACAATTCGGACCGGTGTTGCCGCTGATCGCTTACAGCGACGTCGAGGATGTGCTGCGGCGTGCCAACGCCGGTGACATGGGCCTGGGCGGCTCGGTATGGGGGCCGGATGTCGAACAGGCCCAGGCGTTGGCCAGTCGTTTGGAAAGCGGCGTGGCCTGGGTCAACTGTCATGCCCGAATCCAACCGAACACGCCGTTCGGCGGTAGCAAGATGTCCGGATTCGGTGTCGAGTTCGGCCTCGAAGGACTGTTGGAGTTCACCGGACAGCAATTGCTGTTCGTCAATAAGCGCGCGGGCGAATAACGCTCGGCCAACCTGGCGCAGCGTCGCTGCGCCCCTGTTGCCACTATCTGAGACAGCCTTTAGAGGCGCGCTTCAAGGAGCTTCGATCATGCGCTACCCATCCACTTCATTTCTCAGCGGTACATTGGCCTGCACCCTGACGCTCTGCGCCATCAGCCAGGCCCAGGCCTATGAGCTGTACAGCGACGAGAGCCGCCATCTCAACGCAGACATGACCGCCGTATTCGGTATGTTCAACAGCCGCAAGAACTATGACGGTACCTCGGGTGGCTCAACCTGGCGCGAGGGATTTATCAAATACGGCTTGAGCGGCGACCAGTCCCTGGCGGGCAACGGCACCGCCTATGGTGCATTCGCGCTGGTCAGCTCAGCCACCTGGGGCGACGGCGACCCGGCCGGCAACACCCTGGGCACCGAACGCACCACCAAAATCGAAGATGCTTACCTGGGGTGGCGCTCCGGCGACCTGTTCCCGGCGTTGGGCCAGGATGGTGTGGATATTTCCGGTGGGCGCCAAGTGGTCAAGCTCGGCAGTGGCTTCCTGATCAACGACGACGGGCCGAACCTGGGCAAGGGCCCGGCCGATGGCAAGCTGAACCGGGGCGGTGCTTACTACCTTGCGGCGCGGCATGCGTTTGATCAGACCGCGTTCCTGCGTCTGGGCGGCAAGGATGGCCTGCATGGCAGCCTGTTGTGGCTCAAGTCCGACAACCGCGCTCAGGCTGAAACCGAAGTGGCCGCCGGGACGCTCGACTACACCACCAAACCCGGCACCCTGGGGTTGACCTGGGTGCATGGCATTGATGTGAATGATCGTTGGGCGAGTGATGTTCAGCGCCAGCGCAAGGGCATGAATATCTACAGCGTGCGCGGCGAAGGCGATGCGGGCCTGCCGAACGTCAGCCTGGCATTTGAATACGCCTGGCAGGACAAAGACAGCGGGCCGGAGAAAGCCTGGTACGGCGAAGCCGGTTATACCTTTGCCGATGTGGCCTGGGCACCGAAGGTCACCTACCGTTATACCCGTTATTCACAAAAATGGGATTCGCTGTTTACAGGTCTGAGCTCGGGCTACGGCACCTGGCTGCAAGGCGAAGTCGCCGGCAACTATGCCGGGCCGTTCAACAGCAACACCCGTGTCCAGCATATGGGCCTCAAAGCCATGCCGCTGGAAAACCTGACCCTGGGCGCGTTGTACTTCGACTTCGACACGCTGCGCAAAAGCAATGCGCTCAACCTCAGTGCGCGGGAGCTGGACGTATACGCCGAGTGGGCCGTCAACCCGCACCTGATCATCACGCCCCTGATCGGTCTCTACAAACCGAAACAGGATTCCACCACGGGCGGGAACCAGGCTGTCGGCAATGGCACCAACCTGTACAGCCAAGTGACCGTCGCCATCCCGTTCTGATCCACCCTGGCTGTCGCGCCTCAACTTCAGGACGCGGCGGCGCCCGGCTGATTGCGCATGTTCTCGGCAATCCGTCGCGTGGTGTCCATCACCATCTCGATCACGGTTTCCTGACGCAGCAGCTTGAAGCTCTGGGTACTGCCGACGGCGGACAAGCTGCCCACCACCTCGTCCATATCCGGCTGGATGATCGGCGCCGCGATGCCGGTCAGGCCCAGGTTGAGTTCATCGTGGGTCAGGCAATAGCCGTCCTTGCGAATCTTCTTCGTGGCCTTGGCAAAGCTTGCCCAGTCATAGGCACTTTCCGGGTCGCCGGCCATATGTTCTTCGAACAGGCGTTGCAAGCGCCGACCTTTCTGGAAGGCGATCAACACCTTGGACTGCGCGCCGCGAAAAAAGGGCAATGGATGCCCGCGCCCGAAGGAAAAGTGGTAGGTGTCGGTGGGTTCGGCGATGTAGGTGTTGATGATGCGCCCGTCATAGAAAACGCTGGCGAACACCGCAAGGCCGGTCTGAGACGACAGTTCATGCATCAGTTCGCGCCCGGCGAGGAGAATGGGATCGTACTGGCGCATCATCCAGTCCAGCTCGATCACCCGGGGCCCCAGGCCATAGTTGCCGGCGTCCACGCGCGTCAGCAGACCGGCGTCACACAGATCCTTGACGTAGCGATACGCCGTGGCGCGCGACAGGCTCATGCGCTCGGCGATGGTGTCCGGGTCGATCTTCAACGTCTGTGGACCGAACAGGTCCAGGACACTCAACAACTTGCTCAGACTGCTCATTTCGTTCCTAGAGAAGGGGAGGCGTGCGGGTAAGCACTATAGGCGAAAACGCCCCAGATCCATTGTGGCAGATCCATTGTGGGAGCGGGCTTGCTCGCGAAAGCGGTGGGTCAGTCAGCGCATTCGTCATTGGAATACCGCTTTCGCGAGCAAGCCCGCTCCCACAGGTCATAACTCTATCTGAAGTCAGCATTAATTATTCATAAATCTCAAAATAAGAGATTTATAGTAAAAAATGCTTGTCTGGTTAGTTTTTGTGTGTGATAAATCTCACCAAAGAAAACGCTCAAGCGAGAGGGCTGACAATGAATGGCGCACAACTGATAGTGAATGCGGCTGCGGCAAGCGGTATCGAATACTGCTTCGCCAACCCGGGAACCACCGAGATTCCACTGGTGGCCGCCATGGCCAGTGCACCTGCCCTCAAGCCGGTGTTGTCGTTGTTCGAAGGGGTGTGTACCGGTGCGGCGGACGGTTACGGCCGCATCGCCGGCAAACCGGCAATGACCTTGACGCACCTGGGCCCAGGTTTTGCCAACGGCATCGCCAACCTGCACAACGCACGGCGCGCCAACACGCCCATCGTCAATGTGATCGGCGACCACGCGTCATGGCACGTCAATTACGACCCGCCTTTGGCCAGCGACATCCAGGCTCTGGCCGGGACTGTTTCCGGTTGGGTACGCACCTCGCGCACCGCGTCGGGTGTGGGCGAGGACTTGCAGGAAGCCATGCGCGCCGCCTGGCAAGCCAAAGGCCAGATCGCCAGCTTGATCCTGCCCATGGACTTGCAATCCAATACGGTG
Organism: Pseudomonas sp. SWRI18; assembly: GCF_014268345.1. NCBI lineage: Bacteria > Pseudomonadati > Pseudomonadota > Gammaproteobacteria > Pseudomonadales > Pseudomonadaceae > Pseudomonas > Pseudomonas sp. SWRI18. The sequence continues at coordinate 112,816 of NZ_JACCQQ010000009.1, read as the reverse complement.
ACCCACAATGGCCAGTTCAGCCCGCTGCGTGCGCCGGTCCGGCGCTTTGCCGGCGACCGCATCGAAGCCGTGGCCCAGGCGCTGCGCGATGGCCAGCGCCTGGTCTTCATCGTCGGTGACCAGGGCTTGTCAGTGGCCGGCCTGGAAGCGGCGGGGCGCCTGGCGCAACTGCCCGGCGTGCGTATGTTTGCCGAGACCTTCCCGCGGCTGAGCTACCGCGGCGGCGGCTTGCCCGACCTGGATCGCCTGCCGTATTTCCCGGAAGTGGCCATCGAGATCCTCGAGCAATACGACAAGGTTGTGTGCGCCGGTGTCGTGGAGCCCATCAGCTATTTCGGCTACGAAGGTATTCCGTCACGGTTGGCTGAGCGTGAGCGTCTGCTATCGCTGGCCGAAGTGGGCGACGACGTGGCCGGGGCGCTGACCGCGCTGGCCGATGCGCTGGGCGCGCCTGCCTATGTACCGACGCCGCAGGACATCCAGCTGCCGCCGGGCGAGGCCGCTTTGAGCCCGCAGTCGGTGGGGCAAGTATTGGCCGCTGCGCTGCCGGACGACTGCATTGTCTCGGTGGAGGGCGGCACCTGCGGCTATCCATTTTTTACCGCATCTGCCCGTGCCGCACGGCACCGTGTATTGACCAATACCGGTGGCGCCATCGGCCAGGGCATTCCGGTGGGTTTTGGCGCCGCACTGGCCGAGCCTGGCAACCGGGTGTTCTGCCTGCAATCGGACGGCAGCGCCCAGTACACCATCCAGACCCTGTGGAGCATCGCCCGCGAGCAATTGCCGGTGGTGATCCTGATTGCCGCCAACCACCGCTACGCGATCCTGCAGAACGAACTGCGCCGTTTCGGCATGACCGAGCTCGACCCGCAGGCGCTGAAGCTGACCGTGCTCGACAGTCCGCGTATCGATTGGAAGGCCCTGGCCAAAGGGTATGGCGTGCCGTCCTGCACCGTACACACCAACGCCGAATTGCAACGGGCGCTGGCCAATGCCGCCGCCGATGCCGGGCCTTGCCTGATCGAAATGGCGCTGTGAAGGAGCCGACCATGAACCTGCTTCAATTATTGCCTGCCGTCCAGGCATTTCTGGACCAACCCGGCCGCCTGTTCATCGGCGGTACCTGGCAGGACGCCGCCAGCGGTCGTCGCTTTGCCGTGGAAAACCCGGCCACCGAACAGACCCTGACCGAAGTCGCCCAGGGCGATGAGCGCGATGTGAACGCGGCCGTCGCGGCTGCCCGTGCAGCCTTTACCGGCGCCTGGGCCTTGCAGTCACCGGCGCAGCGCGGCCTGTTGCTGTTTCGCCTGGCTGATCTGTTGGATCAGCACCGGGAGGAGCTGGCGCAACTGATCACCCTGGAAAACGGCAAGCCGATCGCCAATGCGCGCGGTGAAGCGGCCAGCGCGGCGAACATCATTCGCTACTTCGCCGGCTGGCCCACCAAGATCGAAGGCAGCACGCTGCCCGTCTCGCCGGCCAGCGGCGCGCCGATGCTCAACTACACCCTGCGCGAGCCGGTGGGCGTGTGTGCGCTGATCGTGCCGTGGAACTTCCCGTTGACCATGTGCGTGTGGAAGCTCGGCCCGGCGCTGGCCACCGGTTGCGTGGCGGTGCTCAAGCCCGCCGAGCAGACGCCGTTGGTGGCGATCCGCCTGGTGCAACTGATCGAGGCCGCCGGTTTCCCCGCCGGCGTGGTCAACCTGATCACCGGCCTGGGCGCCGACACCGGCGCGCCACTGGCGCAGCACCCGGACGTGGACAAGATCGCCTTCACCGGCTCGACCCAGGTCGGACGGCTGATCGCCCAGGCGGCCACCGGCAACATGAAGAAGGTCTCGCTGGAGCTGGGCGGCAAGTCACCGAACATCATCCTGCCCGACGCCGACATCGTGCGCGCCGCCAAGGGTGCGGCCGATGGGATTTTCTACAACCAGGGCCAGGTGTGTACGGCCGGCTCGCGTCTGTATGTGCACGCCAGTGTGCTCGACCAGGTGCTCGAAGAACTGCAGAGCCATGCCGCCGCCTATGTGCTCGGCAATGGCCTGGACCCGGCCAGCAGCATGGGCCCGCTGGTGTCCGCGCGGCAGTTGAACACGGTCCAGGGCTACCTGCAGCGGGGCCAGGAAGAAGGCGCCGAACTGATCTGTGGCGGCGGCCGCCCTGCACACTTGGAGCGCGGTCACTTCATTCAACCCAGCGTTTTCCTCGACCGCGCCGAGCGCGCCTGCGTGGCCCGCGAAGAAATCTTCGGCCCGGTGCTGACCGTGATGGCCTGGACCGAAATCGACGACCTGGTGCTGCGCGCCAACGACTCGCCCTATGGCCTGGCCGCCGGCCTGTGGACCCGCGACCTGCGCTCGGCGCACCGCGTGGCCGCGCAGCTCAAGGCCGGCTCGGTGTGGATCAACTGTTGGAACGTGGTCGATCCGGCCTCGCCGTTCGGCGGTTACAAGCAATCCGGCTGGGGCCGGGAAATGGGCAAGAACGTGATCGACGCCTACACCGAAACCAAAAGCGTCTTCGTCGATCTCGCCTGAATCGAACAATCACAAGAGGAAATGGCAATGGATCTGGAATTGAAAGGCCGCGTGGCAATCGTCACCGGTGGCGGCATGGGCATCGGCAAGGAAGTCGCACGGTTTCTGTCCGAGGAAGGCTGCAAGGTGGTGATCTGCGCGCGGCGCATGGCGTTCCTGCAACTGGCTGCCGAAGAGATCACGGCACAGACCGGTAATGAAGTGCTGCCGCTGTTCTGTGACACCAACGACATGAAGGCCGTGTCCGAGATGGTCGATGCTGCCTACAAGCATTTCGGCCGTATCGACATCCTCGTCAACGGTGCTGCCGCGCCGTCCGGTGTGGTGCGCAACGACATCGAGCACGCCGGCGACGAGGAGTTGCTGTCGGACCTCAACACCAAGGTGATCGGCTACTTCCGTTGCGCCAAAGCCGTGACCCCGCATATGAAGGCTGCCGGCTTCGGTCGCATCATCAACATCGGCGGGCTCACCGGGCGCAGCAGCAAAGTGCTCTCGGGCATGCGCAACCTGGCGATTGCCCACATGACCAAAACCCTGTCCGACCAGCTCGGCCCGTCGGGCATCACGGTCAACCTGATTCACCCCGGCGTGGTGGATACCCCGCACATCCAGGAGCTGTACGAGCGCGAAGCGGTCAAGCAAGGCAAGACCGCGGAACAGGTTGAACAGGCCTACATCGACGCGACGCCGATTCGCCGCACCCTGGCGCCGATTGAAATGGGCTGGCTGATCGGCTTCCTGGCATCCCCCAAGGCCGGCGCGGTGACCGGTGAATCCATCGGTATCGACGGCGGCCTGACCCGTGGCATCTATATCTGAGGAGTATCAGAGATGAGTAACGGAACCCTTTTAGTCGCCACTGTCGGGCAGGCGGTGATCCGCAGCGCCGACGATGGCAAGACCTGGCATCGCCTGGGCCTGGGGCAGGACCTTGAATTCGATGCAATCACTCGGTCCTTGAGCGTGCATCCCGACATGCCCGAGCGAATCTATGCCGGCACCGACGTGGGCTTGTGTGTCAGCCACGACACCGGTGGGCACTGGCAGCGCGTCGATTCGCCGTTCAACGGCGAGACGGTGTGGAAGGTCGCGGTGGACCCGCAGGATGCCCAGCGAATCTTTGTCGGTACCGGTGCGCCTTCGCGCGCTGTGCTGTGGCGCACCCTGGACGGCGGCCTCAACTGGGATCGCGCGCCGGTGGAGATTCCTGAATTCTGTGACGGCGTCAGCCGCCCACGCTTGCTGGCCTTCGCCTACGACCCCACCGACCGCGATCAGGTGTGGTTCGGCCTGGAGGAGGGTGGGCTGTTCCATTCCCGCGACGGCGGCGACAGCTGGACTCGGGTTGATGACCGCCTGCTGTGGGACTTCAACTCGGACATCCACAACATCCTGGTGCTGCCCAACCATGGCGAAAAAATCATCGTGGTGGTGTGCGTCAACGCGGTTTACCGCAGCCTGGATGAAGGCTTGACCTGGACCGGCATCGTTGGCCGGGACGCGTTCGGCCTGTACTACATACGGGCCATGAACGCGCCGCTTGGCACCGAGGACACGCTTTACCTGAGCATCTCCGACGGCACCCCCGGCACCACCAGCAAGATCCTGGTTTCCCGTAACGCCGCCGTCAGTTGGGAGGTATTGCCCCTGCCGCAGCAACCCAACTCCTGCGTCTGGGCCATTGCCTTCAACCCGGCCAACCCGCGTCAGATCGTGGCGGGCACCAAGTATGGGCACTTGTTCACCTCCGACAATGGCGGGGATAGCTGGCAGAAGCACTGGCGCGAATTCAGCGAGATCGCGGATGTGCTCTGGACGCCTGCCGTGGCGCAGATCAAGGCCGGGCATCAATCCATCGTCAAGAAGAACTGAGGTACTCGGTGATGAAAGTCAAAATCCTTCGGACTCACTTATCGCTGTTTGTGAGTGATCCTGATGTGTCGGCACTGTGGTACGCCGACATCCTGGGCATGCACGAAAGTGCCCGGGGCGAAAGCTGGGTCATGATGGCATTTGGCACCAAGCATCACGACATCGCCTTGATTCGTGCAGAACCGGGCGCCCACCAGGGCGGCCTGGGCCTGCAGCACTACGGATTGGAAATCGAAGGTGACATGACCACCTTGCGCCAGCTCTACGGCATGTTGCTGAAGAAGGGGGTGGAGGTGGTGAAAATTACCGATCATGAAATCGGCAACGGCCTGTATTTCAACGACCCCGATTGCAATCGCATGGAATTCTTTCTCGAGACCGAGCATGACGATGCGTGCGGCAAGGCCCGCTTCAAGGCCGCTCGTGCGCCGAGTCGCAACATCACGCTTGATCCCCTTGACCCGATTTGAACCGAGGTTCACCTGATGAAAACCGCGAATTTTGCCAGCTATCACATCCGCAAATGGTACAGCTTCGTCGAGGAAACCCTGGCCAACGAAAGTGGCCAACTGGCCGATGGCGAGCCGCTGTTCAAATACGCCGTGGCTGCCGTGATCGCCAACCCTTATGCCGGGCGCTACAGCGAGGACCTTTCGCAATTGATCGACCCGTCGCCGTTGCTGGGCGAAGAGTTCGGCCGGCGCATCAATGCGTTGGCCGGCGCACATGAAATTGTCAGCTATGGCAAGGCCATCCTGGTGGGCAGCGCGGGTGAATACGAGCACGGCAACGCGTTCCTCACCAACCCGGCCGCCGATCCGATCCGCGTCGCCCTGGGCGGTGGCAAGTCGTGGGTGCCCTCGACCGGCAAGCGCGGCGGGCCGGGTTCGACCATTGACGTACCGCTGGCCCACAAAGACGCGCTGTACGTGCGCTCGCACTACGACAGCTTCTCCCTGACGTTCGGTGACGGCCCTTCGGCTGATGAGGTGGTGGTGATTTGGGCGTTCGCCACCCGCGGCCGTTTGCATGCGCGGTTGGGCGGCCTGAAGGCCGAGGATGTAAAAGGTATTGACGGGCTGCACTGATAAAGGCGCAGCATCAAGCAGTGTTGGATCAAAACCACAACAAGAAAGCGGTGAATAGCGATGAAGCAGGAGAAGACCCAGGTTGTCATCGTGGGCGGTGGCCCCAACGGCATCACGGCCGCGCACTATATGGGAATGTACGGTATCGACTGCATCGTCCTTGAACTGGCCGACGGCATCCTGCCTTATCCCCGTGCCGTGGGCATGGACGATGAGGCATTGCGTGTGTTGCAGGGCATCGGTATCGCCGAACGGGCCGTACGCGACATGATTTGCGATGTGCCGCTGCGCTACTACAACGCGCGCGGCGTGTGTTTCGCCGAGGTCAAGCCAAGTGCTGCGCACTATGGTTGGCCGATGCGCAATATTTTCATGCAGCAACTGCTCGAAGGCACCTTGCGCGAGCACCTTGGGCAACACGCCAGCGTCGAGCTGCGCCAGGGCCACGAACTGCTCGAACTTGCGCAGGACGATCAGGGCGTGACGCTGCAGGTGCGCGGTGCCGACGGCGAGGTCTACCAGCTCCAGGCCGACTATGTGATCGGTGCCGACGGCGGTCGCTCCACGGTGCGTAAAAAACTCGGTATCGAACTGCTGGGGTTGACCCATCCACGCAAATGGGTGGTGGTCGATACGGCCAACGACACGCTGGACGCACCCTACACCGCGTTGCATGCCGACCCGCAGCGGCCTTTCGTGTGCATCTATTTGCCGTACCAGCAGCGGCGCTGGGAATTCATGCTGATGGAGGGCGAGGACGAAGCGAAAATGTGCGAAGAGGCGACGATTCGCACGCTGATCCACGGGCATATCGGCGACGCCGTCAACGACCTCAATGTCATTCGCATTCGTGCCTATACCCACCACTCGCGCGTCGCGGCGCGCTTTGTCGAAGGGCGCGTGGCGCTGGTAGGCGATGCGGCGCATATTTCTCCGCCCTGGGCCGGGCAAGGCCTTAATTCCGGCCTGCGCGATGTGGCCAACGTGGCCTGGAAGCTCGCGGCGATCATCCAGGGGCGTGCGGCGCCATCGATCCTGGCCAGTTATGACCAGGAACGCCGTGGCCACGCCACTGAATTGGTGGCCCTGGCCGACAATATGGGCGCCGTCCTTGGCTTGACCAACCCGCTGATGGCCGGTGTGCGCGACTGGCTGTTCCAGGCAGTCAACAGCGTCGACAACCTGCGTTCGCACTTGCTGGAGTTCAAGTTCAAACCCAAGGCGACGATCACCAAAGGGCTGGTCTATCACGAGCGGGCCGAATTGCGTGAGGATGATCTGGTCGGGCAACTGTTCATCCAGCCGAATATCGAAGACGCCCAGGGTCACCGCCGGCGCCTGGACGAAGTGCTCGGCAACGGCTATGCCGTGCTGGGCTATCGCGTGAACCCGCGCGAACACCTCAGCGAACCGATGGCGGATTATTGGGCACGTTGGGGCACCTGTTTCATCCAGGTCAACCGGTCGCGCAGCGGCGTGGGGCGTAACCAGCCGTTGACGGCCAGCGACGCCCTGAGTGTGGAGGACGTGGATAACCGCCTGGGCGAATGGTTCTCCAAGGTGCGTGACTGCATCGTGGTGGTGCGTCCGGACCGCTTTGTCGCGGCGATTACCACCCCAGAGCGGCTCGATGGCGTACTGCGCAAGCTGGCGGAGCAACTGTCATGAGTGGCGCCAATGCGTTGCTCGGCCAACTGTACGAGGCCTGGCGCACCGCCCGGCCCATTGCACCCTTGCCGCCCGAGGCGCTGGACCGGCTGGAAGGCTACGGCCTGCTGCTTCAGGGGCTGGCACGGCGCCAGGCAGGTGGCGAGCGGCTGAGCGGTTGGAAGGTCGCCTTTGCAGGCCGCGCGGCGCAAGCGCGCTTTGGCCTCGACGAACCGGTGTATGGCGGCCTCACGGCGGTCATGGAGGTCGAACCGGGCAGCACGGTGTCATTTGAGCGGTTGATTCAGCCCAAGCTTGAGGTCGAACTGGCGTTCGTCTTTGGGCGCACGCTGGTAGCGGGTGACTACGGGGATGAGGAGATCCTGGCGGCCATCACCGAGGTGGCGCCAGCGTTCGAAATCGCCGACTGCCGCTGGCAGGGCTGGCGTTTCGGGCTTGGCGCGTTCCTGGCTGATAACGCCGCCGCGGCACTTTACTGTGTAGGAGCGCCTGTGCCGTTCGATCCTGTCCGGCATGCGTGCGTGGCGTATCACTTGGAGCATGAAGGTGTGTATCTGGGCAGCGGCGATACTCAGGACCGTGAGGACAGCCCCCTGTTTAACCTGTGCTGGCTGGTGCGGCGCTTGCTGGCCGATGGTCATCGCGTAGAGGCCGGGCAGGTGGTGCTCTCCGGTGCGCTACTGGCGCCGATGGATATTCAGCCCGGCACATATCATTTGCACATGCTTGGCACGGAACTGGCTTTGGTTTTCCAGGCGGGCGTTGCGCCTGTATAAACGCCAACCAATGTCACGGATGACTGAGCCCCCTTCAGGCCAAAAGCTAAAACTCGGCCGCCGAGGAATGACGAATATGCTCGCTGAAGTCCGAACCTTCAATGACTCTCAACAGCACGCAGGCTCAATCCAGGGTTGGCAGCAGGTCTATGACCAGCTCGGTCGCGGCTGCCTGACCAGTGAGCTGCGGCAACTGTCCGGTGATCGCTTCCAGATCTTCCAGGAGGTGCTGGACAAGCGGGTGGTGCAGCATGGCCGTTCGCCCCAGGGCCGCTTGTGCGCAGCCATGTCACTGGGCAACCCTCCGGTGGTCCAGGGGCAACAGGTAAGCGCTCAAAGCGTGGTGCTGCTGCGTGATGCCGAAGAGTTCGTGTTGCATGCGCCGCAAGGCACGCATTTTTTTGCGTTCAATGTCGATGCTGTGCGTTTCGCCAAACTGGCGGCCTTCGAGTTATCCAACGATCAGCTCAAGCGTTTGACCAGCGTGCCCGCGCTTAGCGTGGATGAAACGTTACTGCTGCGGATTCGTCAGCGCATTCACCTATTGTTTCGTCACTTTCTGGAACACGCGGACGCCATCAGCCCGGCGTCGGAAAAAATCTTGGAAGACGAGTTGCTCAGTGCGTTTCTCGACCTGTTCACACACGCTGGCGATGAAGTGCGTGGCCGGCGTGGCAATTTCGCGGTCAGCGCGTATCTGGTCAGGCGCAGCCAGGAATTGATCATTGCCAGTGGCGATACCCCGCTGAGCATCCTGGACCTTTGCGAGCAGTTGCGCGTCAGTCGCAGAACCCTGCAGAACAGTTTTCAGGCAGTGACCGGTATGCGGCCCCTAGAGTACTTGCGCAATTTGCGTCTCAACGCAGTCAGGCGACGCCTGATCGCAACCTGCCCGAGCAAGAAAAACGTCGGTGAAATCGCCGTGGCCATGGGCTTTTTTCACCTGAGCCATTTCGCCACGCATTACCGCGAACTGTTCGGCGAATCGCCATCCGAAACGCGCAGGTTACCGCGCTGAATCCGCCAAGCCCGGGTCCACCCGCTTGCCGATATCCTTGAGCCGCGCCAGTTGGTCGATCATCGAAGGGGCTTCATCCAGGCAACTGACGAAGGTCCACAGGTAGGTCATCACCGCATAGATATGCCCGGCTTTCACCGCTGGTGCCAAGGCCAGTTGGGTGATCGCGACCACGAACAGCAGCGCCGCCAGAATGCCAATGGACAGGAACGCCACTGCTTCACGGTCCGATAGCCAGATGCGCAGCCGCGACAGCACCTGATAGTGGCGGTGCAAGGTGTGCGCACCGACCGTTTCCACCAGGCCGATTTCCTTTTCCAGGCGATTGTTCAGGCGCTCATGCAAGCGTTGGTTGCGCCGCGCGAAGCCCGGCATGAGCGTGACGCACAGCAGCAACGCCAGCAGGCAGGCCAGGCCGACCCACGGCTCGATCACCAACAGCATGCCCGCTGCCCCGACGATCGACACCAGCGCGGTGGCAATTGTCGGCACGTGCTTTTCAAAAAAATCGACAAAGTCGCGCGCCAGCACCACCCGCGCCGCCGCCTTGGAGGTGCTGTGGCGTTGCAGGCGCTGGTTGAGAATCACCGGCACCGCAAGGTCGGCGTAGATGCGCGTAAAGGTGCGCGTATCCAGCGCCCGCCGCGCCGCGCCAACCACCCAGAAGCCCAATACCACGGCGGCATACCACAATGCACTGGCGGCATCGCCGCGGATGATCGAGTCCACGGCAAACCCGGCGAACAGCGGGTAGGCCAGCAGCAGCGCATTTTCCAGTGCGACCAGCGATAAGGTTCCGAACAATTTACCGGGATAGGCCCTGGCGATGGCCTTGAGGGTCTGGCTGGCGGATTGCTGCCCCAGTTTTTTACTTTCTTCGAGCAGAATCGGCGGTATTACGGACGCCATGGTGCACCTGTGTCGCGCGTTGCGCGTTGATGAAATTCGCGGGAGATGCTGAGCCGATAACGTACTTCATCGGTCATCAATAACAGATCGGTCTGGACTTCTTCGATAATGATTTCCAGGGTGATCAGGATGCAAATGGCCGGCGCCATCAACAGCCAGTGATAATAGGACTGAGTTATCAGCGATGCGCATACGCCCAACAGCCACAGCGCCAAGACACAAGAAGGTGCGTACTTCTGCAGGGGAATACAGAAGCGCTGCAACTTTTTGAGTTTGAACGTGCAGAGCGTCAGTGACGCTTCCAGTTGTTTAAGGGCGATAGGCGTCCGCGCTGAATGCAGTGTCGGCATAACAGTTATCCACGTTGGAACGTTAAACAAGGGGGCCAGGCATTACACGGTGTGTCTGATCGCTGCCCGGTGTTCAAGGCCTGGCAACAGTTGATTGAGCCAGGCGAGATTGACTGCTTCGACTTCCACCCATTCACCTCTGCTGGGGATTTCTTCGCAACTCATGAAAGCGATACAACGTCCTTGTAGATCCAGTAAGGCAAAGTGGCGATATTTAATTGCTCTCTTGAATAAGGAGATACAGAGGCGCATGCCATCACCTTGGTGGATGTTAATAAAGCAAACTTCGCTTCAGGATTGTCAGGATTCGATATTCAAAAGGGTTGCCGTTGGCCAACTGAGTTCAAATAAAGTGCCGCCATTTACAAGTGTCCGACAGGCCACGGCGCCGCCATGGGCCAGCGCGATCGAACGCACCACGGCCAGGCCCAGGCCACTGCCGCCCTGGGCGCGGGAACGCGAACTGTCGCCCCGCTGAAACGCATCGAAAATAAGCGTGGCGAACGGCTCGTCGACACCCGGACCCTCATCCGCGACCCTCAGGAAGTTGCCGCGCTCGTCACTGCCGAGCTGAACGCTGACGTTGCCCGGCGTGGCATGTCGGCGAATGTTGTCCAGCAGTGCCAGCAAGGCCTGGCGGATGCGGGCGGGGTCGCAGTGCACGGGGCCCTTGCGCAAATCCAGCAGTAGGACGAAACCGGCACTGTTCAGGCTGGGCTCGAACAACCGCGCTTCGGCCTCCAGTGCGTCGGCCAGCTCGACATGCTTGATGTCCAGCTTCAGGTAGCCGTTGTCCCCCATGCCCACCACGCGCAGGTCTTCGACCAGGCGCGTCAGCCCTTCGACCTGGCTGAGCAGGCTATAGAACTGAGAAGTGTCCGGCTTGAATACACCCTCGGCCAAGCCTTGCAGACGGCCGCGCAGAATGGTCAGCGGGGTGCGCAGTTCATGGGCAATCGCGGCGTTCCAGAAGGCTTGTTCTTCGGCCATGCGTTTCAATCGGTTCGCCATGCTATTGAAGTCATTCACCAGCCGGGCAGCTTCGCCCGGAGAAACGTCTGGCGCCACTGCCCGTGCATCCAGGTCGCCGTCGGCCAGGCTGCGCAGGCTGGCCGCCACCGAGTTCAGTGGCATGAGAATGCGTCGGGACAATTTGACGGCCACCGCCACGCCGACGCCCAGGCTGACGCAGGTGATCAAGCTCATCCAGGCCCATTCCACGCCGCTGGGCAACCATTCATCCGCCTCCAGCTCCAACTGCGTCGGTGGCGACAGGGTCCAAAGCAACGCATAGAACACATAGGTGCCAACGACCGCGAGTGCGATTACGCACAGCACCACGGCGGTCATCGACAAGATGATCTGCCGGCTCATGCTGTTGCTGACGTTCATGCCTGGCTCCCGAACCGGTAGCCGACCCCACGGATGCTGGCCGGCACGCCGCGCAGGCCGAGGTCTTCGATCTTGCGGCGCAATTTGCTGATATGGCTGTCGACCGTACGCTCCAGGCTGTCGCTCTCAGGTGAGCATAGCACCAGCAGTTCGGCTCGGCTGAACACCCGACGCGGCGACTTTGCCAACTGCGCGAGCAACCTGAATTCGGTCGCCGTCAGTTGCAACGGCTGTTTTCGCGTGCCGATGCGCACGCTTACCTCATGGTTGTCGATGTCGATCTCGAATGGGTCGACGCGCAGCACACTGTGGCCGCCGCCCTGTCCCTGATCGGCGCATCGGCGCAGCACGGCCTGGACCCTGGCGATGACCTCCGCGGGGTTGAAGGGTTTGACGATGTAGTCATCGGCGCCTATGCGCAGCCCCATGAGCTTGTCCATGTCCTGGTCCTGGGCCGTCAGCATGATCACCGGCGTGTTGCCGCGATGACGAACTTCCGCAAGCACCATCCAGCCGTCCAGCTTGGGCATCAGCACATCGAGCAGCACCAGATCGGGCTTGAGCGTTTGATGCAGCTCAAGCGCGCGTCGCCCGTCCTGCGCATGCACGGTTTTAAAGCCGGCGCGCTTGAGATAGGCCGCGAGGATATCGGCAATCTCCGGCTCGTCTTCGGCGATCAGGATCAGCGCCTGGTTGGCGCTCGATGCAAGGGATGATTCAGTCATGGTCTGCTCGGTCGATGTGCTATGCCGTGGCTCAATGCTGCAACGGTGCGCAGTTTTTTAGCAACGGATTGGATGATGCCTCGTCAGCATGCACGTTCAGCGTAGGGTTTATGGAGAAATGATGGAGGCCGAAAATTAATTTTCCCGGCGAGGGCTGGGAGGGCGGGATTCAGGCGAAGCTGATGCGCTCGTTATAGGCGTTTCGCAGCATTTTGCGCTGGTAATCGCAGGGCGTTGTACTGACCAGCTTCTTGAAGTCGCGCAGAAAGTGCGATTGATCGGAAAAACCCAGGTCCAGAGCCAGTTCCGAGAACGATACATCGTGCCGGGTATTCAGGCTTTCCAGCGCCGCCTGACAGCGAATGATCCGGCAGAACGTCTTGGGCGACACGCCGGTGTCCTGGCTGAACTGGCGATGAATGGTGCGGCTGGTGTAGCCACTGAGGTCTTCCAATTGCTGGATGCGCAGGTCCCCGCGATGGGTCAGCGCCTGCTGGATGACCATGGCCGTGAGTTTCGAGGTGCGGCCCATCAAGCGCGGGGCCAGGTAGTCGTTGAACAGCTTGATCTGGTCCTGCAGCAGCGGGGCGTTGACGATGTTTTCGAAAATGCGCTGGGCGAACGCCGACACTTGCAGCAGATCCCATTCCTGTTCGGTGAGGTCCTCGGCCATCACATTGATGAAACCCGGGATCACGCCCGGCGCGAAGCGTACGCCGAAGTAATGATGGCCCTGGAGCAGCTCGACTCGCTGGGCTTCCAGTGGCGTGCCGCAAATCCTCACGGTGGGGCGCGTTGCGTCACAGTCGAAGACGATGTCCACGCAGCCGTCCGGCACCGCCAGCAGGTCCGCCGAGAGGTCGACGTCGAAGGCGTAGAAGTGCGAAATCGCCGGATGCTCGGAGGGCATAACCGAATACCGCGAAGAGTTGAGTACGAACCAGGGTTGTTCGTAAGCAATGTGTTGCCGCAGGGGCGGTGAACACAGGTTGAGCATGACCAGACCTTCAGGTGGAGAGTTGCGGGAATATTCACGCACTTTTCACGCCAACTCCGAGGGTTCGCTCGAAATTTGATGTCCGAAATTTACAATACCGTCACCAACCGCACGCCGATACTCGACCTCGATAGCGTGGGAGCAGCGCCTACCGCTGCAATATCCCTTTCAGTCGAGAATAATAATGTCCACTACTACAAACATAGACTTCATCTACTTGTCCGAGCAGGACATGATCCGGGCTGGCGTCACCGACATGCTCGCCTGCGTGAATACCATGGAGGAAATGTTCGGCCTGCTCTACAGCGGCGACTACCGCATGGCCGGGCCGAACAACGATTCCCACGGCGCGATGGTGGTGTTTCCGAAGGATTCGCCGTTCCCGAACATGCCCAAGCCGACCGCCGACCGCCGCATGATGGCGATGCCGGCCTATCTGGGCGGCAGCTTCTGCACCGCGGGCGTCAAATGGTATGGCTCCAACATCGCCAACCGCGACAAAGGCCTGCCCCGTTCGATCCTGATGTTTACCCTCAATGACCCTGACACCGGCGCTCCGTTGGCGCATATGTCGGCCAACCTGTTATCAGCGTATCGCACCGGTGCGATCCCCGGTGTTGGCGCGCGCCACCTGGCCCGCAAGGACTCGAAAGTGGTTGGCCTGCTCGGCCCGGGCGTGATGGGCAAGACCACGCTCGCCGCGTTTATCGCCGTGTGCCCGCAGATCGACACCTTGAAGATCAAAGGCCGTGGCGAGAAAAGCCTGAATGATTTCATGGGCTGGGTGAAGGAAACCTACCCGCAGATCACCACGATTAAGGTGGTCGACAGCCTCGAAGAGGTGGTCCGTGATTCCGACCTTGTTACTTATTGTAGCTCCGGTGAGACAGGCGACCCCTCGATCTACCCAATTGTGAAGCGCGAGTGGGTCAAGCCGGGGTGCTTCATGGCAATGCCAGCGTCCTGCTCGCTGGATGAAGGCATGGAGCGCGCCGACGTGCGCAAGGTGCTGGACAACACCGGTCTGTACGAAGCCTGGTTCGAAGAACTGCCCAAGCCTGCGCACCACTGCGTGCCGGTGATCGGCGTGCGTTTCATGGACATGATCGCCGAAGGCACGATGCAGGCCGACGAGCTCGAAGACATTGGCAAAATCGTCGCCGGCGATGCCCAGGGCCGCCGCAACGATGAAGAGATCATCATCATGTCGGTCGGCGGCATGCCGGTCGAAGATGTGGCGTGGGGCACGGTGGTGTACCGCAATGCCATCGAAAAAGGCATCGGCGTGAAATTGAACCTGTGGGAAACCCCGGTACTGCGCTGAGCCACTCCTTACCCAACTGAAGAGACCTTCGACATGACAAAAATCATCAAGCTCAAGACCGGTTCGCCGTTTGAAGACCAGGCCAGCTATTCGCGCCTGGTGGTGGTGGACAACTGGATCTACGTGTCCAACACCGCCGGCCGCAACCCTCAAACCAAATTGATCCCGGAAGACGTCCTCGAGCAGGCGCACCAGGTCTTCGCCAACATCGAAACCGCCCTGGCCGCCGTCGATGCAAGCCTGGCTGATGTGGTGTGCTCGCGCGTGTTCATCCAGGACCCCAAGGACGTGCCGGCGGTGATGGCCTTGATCGGCGAGAAGTTTCGCGGCGTCGATCCGGCCAGCACCGTTACGTGCCCGCCGCTGGGATCGACGGTCTACAAGGTGGAACTGGAAGTGACGGCTTATCGCAACGCCTCTAAAGCTCAGGTCGAAGTGATTCGCCTGGTGCAGTAATCCGTGACGCGGCCGTGCATTCGCACGGCCGACCTTTATTGTTTTGCGAGTCTTGATCATGGCCCCGACTATTGCGCCCGTGAATACGTGCACCGAATTTCCCACCGCCACATCCGTTGTCATTATTGGCGGCGGGATCATCGGCCTGACGGCTGCGCTGACCCTGGCCGAACGCAACATCCCGGTGGTGGTACTGGAGAAGGGCCGTATTGCCGGCGAGCAGTCCTCGCGCAACCTGGGCTGGGTGCGCAAGACCAGCCGCCACGCCCACGATATACCGCTGGCCCTGGCCGCAGACCGCTTGTGGGCGCAGATGCCCGAGCGGGTGGGCGCGGATGTGGGCTACCGGCAAGAGGGCATCATGTTCGTGGCGCGCAACGAAACGCAAATGGCGATGCATGAAGGCTGGCTCAAATCGGTCGAGCACCTGTCCCTTGATTCTCGGTTGTTGAGTAAACGCGAGATCGAGCAGTTGGTGCCGGGCGGCGAGGGCAATTGGGCCGGTGGGATCTATACGCCGTCCGATGCGCGTGCGGAACCGACCCTGGCCAGCAGTGCGATTGCCAAGGCGGCCATGGCCTTGGGCGTAGTGATCATCGAGCAATGTGCGGTGCGTACGCTGCAGATGTCTGCCGGCAAAGTCAGTGGCGTGGTCACGGAAAAAGGCGAGATCCGCTGCGATCAGGTATTGCTCGCCGGCGGCATGTGGTCGCGGCGCTTTTTGGGCAACCTCGGGGTGTCCTTGCCGACCCTGGCCTTGACCTGCTCGGTGTTGCGTACCCATCCCATGCAAGGCCCCACTGAAATTGCCGTGGGCGCGCCGGACTTTTCGTTTCGCAAACACAAGGACGGCGGCTTCATCATTACTCAGCGTGGCAAGCTGGACGCCTTCCTGACCCTCGATCACCTGTTGCTTGCCAAGCAATACATGCCGCAATTTCGTGCGCAGCGCAGCGTGTTGAACGTGTCGCTGGGCAAGTATTTTTTCAACGACCTGGCGCTGTCCCGGCGTTGGTCGGCCGACAGCATCAGCCCGTTCGAACGTGTACGCATGCAAGACCCCGCCGCCAACCCGCGGCTGAACAATGATGCGATGAACAACCTCAAGGCGGCCTGGCCGGTATTCGAGCAAGCCCGGATCGCCCAAACCTGGGCAGGCACTATCGATGTCACCCCGGATTCCAACCCGGTAATAGGCCCGGTCGCGCAGATTCCCGGCCTGACCGTGGCTACCGGTTTTTCCGGGCACGGCTTTGGTACTTCACCGGCGGCGGGTCACCTGGCGGCGGATATTGTCAGCGGGCACACCCCGATCATCGACCCGAGCCCTTATCGCTTCGATCGTTTCTAAGTCGACCCAGGCCTGCATTCACGGAGCAAAATCATGTCCCCAGACAGCCGCTTTTTCACCAATCGCGCCGGCTTGCGTTTGCATTTTCTACGCTGGGGCGACCCGAGCGGCGTGCCGCTGGTGCTGCTGCATGGTTTGCGTGCTTATGCGCAGACCTGGGAGTCGCTGGTCGAGGCGTTGGGGGGTGGTTATTGCATCTACGCCCTCGACCAGCGCGGTCGCGGGCTGAGTGACTGGGCCCCGGCCGCGAGCTATCACACGCAATCTTATGTGGAGGACCTGCAGGATTTCGTCGCCCATGCCGGCTTACAGCGCTTCGTGTTGCTGGGGCATTCACTGGGCGGCGCCAATGCCCTCGAATACGCACGGCAGGCTCCTGGCCGCTTGATTGGCCTGATCATCGAAGACATCGGGCCTGGGTCTTCGAGCCAGGGCGACGGTGCGGCGCGCATCCGCCGCGAGATGAACCAGACCCCACTGCGGTTCGACGACTGGCAAGCCGCCCGCGCTTTCTGGCAGGCGGCACGCCCGGGCTTGTCGGAGCAGGGCCTGGCGTCACGCCTGGCGCATTCGATGAAAGAGAGCGAGGGCGCGATCCGTTGGCGCCACGATCAGCAAGGCATCGCCGAGGCGCGCCTGAGCATCGAACCGACTGACCTGTGGCCGGCGGTGCGAGCCCTGGATTGCCCGACCCTGTTCATCCGCGGTGCGCGCTCGGATTTTCTGCCGGCGGCGACGCTGCAAGCGATGCGCGACTGTAATGCCCTGGTGCGCACCGCCGAAGTCGCGGACGCCAGTCACTATGTGCACGACGACCAAGGCGAGGTCTTCAACCGGCTGGTCATCGAGTTTCTTGAGAACCTCGCGACGCCGGGCCGATGAATGCCCAGGCGCGGCTGATTGTATTGCTGTCATCGCTGACGGCGTTCGTGCCGTTCTCAATCGACACCTACTTGCCCAGCCTTCCGCAAATCGCCGAAGACCTGTCGACCAGCGCCGCACAGGTACAACTCACCATCAGCGCCTTTCTTTGCGGGCTGTGCCTGGGCATGTTGGTCTACGGCCCGCTGTCCGACCGTTATGGTCGGCGTCCGCTGTTGCTGGGCGCTCTCACCCTGTACGTAGTGGCGACCCTGGGTTGTCTGTTTGCCGGCAGCGTCGAGCAACTGATCGCCTGGCGCTTTGTCCAGGCACTGGGCGGCGCTGGGGCCGTGGTGCTGGCCCGGACCGTCGCCAGGGATCTGGTGGGCTTGGCGCAGGCGGCCAAGGTACTGTCGTGGATGCACATGCTGACCATGATGGCGACATTGCTCGCGCCGATGATCGGCACCTGGCTGGTGCTGATCCAGGGTTGGCGTACGATCTTCGCCACGTTGTTCATCCTTTCCAGCCTGTGCCTGTTGATGGTGGCGCTGGGCTTGAAGGAAAGCCTGCCGGTGCATCAGCGGGGCACGTCGGTGAGAGCGTCTTTCGAGGCCTATCTGACCATTGTCCGAGAGCCCAGGGCCGTGGCGCTGATCCTGTGCATGTCGATGGCGTTCGGCGGCGTATTTGCCTTTATCACCGCTTCGCCTTTTGTGTACGTCGTGTACTTTGACGTGTCGCCGCGGCTCTACAGTGGATTATTCGCCCTGAACATCCTCGGCATCATTCTGGTGACGTTCATCAATGCGCGCTGGGTGGGCCGCTACGGGCCGCAACGCATGCTGGGCGTAGGCGCGGTGCTGGCGGCAGGGGCAGGGGCGGCGCTGATCGGCGTGGGGATGACCGAGTGGGGCGGACTGACAAGCATCGTGTGTTGCCTGGTGATTTACATGGGCGTTACCGGCTTGCTCGGGGCCAATTGCACCGCCAGCCTGATGGCGCTGTTTCCACGTCAGGCCGGGGCGAGCGTTGCGCTGGGCATCTCGGTGCAATTTGCGACCGCCGCACTGGCCAGTCTGTGGGTCAGCCACCTGGCCGACGGCACGGCGTGGCCCATGTGCTTGGTCGTGGGGTGTTGCGGCCTGGGTTGCCTGGTAGCTTATGGGTTCACCCTGCGGGGTGGAGCCACCGCACAGGATAAGGCCTGTGCGCCGTTTCAGTAGCGCTGGCTGAAGGTCTCATCAGCATGCCCTCGGATGTGCCCCCAATGTAGCAATCCACTGGAAGTGAATGGATCTCCATGGTTTGTGGAAAGACAAAGATGATCAGATGAACAGCCTGCCCTACGACGCCTAAAGACTCTCAGGGTCGCCAACAGACCCTGCTCATGGACTCGGGGTCGGACGTCCAGCAGCCGCAGCAACTTGCATTCGTAATGCTTGCTCAATTTCCGGCTCCATTGCTGCTTCTCTTTATTCAGGCAGCCGCTGTCGCGTTCCCCCTGGGTACCTCCAGAATCGTCTACATGGGCCTCTCCATAAGGCCGTCGTTTATTCCTCCGATCAGCACTCCTTGCCAGAGCCGTTACAAGGCAACACCTCATGAGCTCGCCATTCCTTGATAAGCTGGCGTCGGTTACGACTGTAGCGCTCGGCAAGCACTTCCAGTTTTGCGATGTCATCCATCGCTATCACGCGGAACCGGTTGTCCGCTTCACACCACGCCGACAGGAAGCGCTTTGCGTCTATGAAGCCCAGCATGATCGGCCAGATAATTTGTTTATCTGCAGGTGCGTGGGATATCGACAAGGTGATCAGCAGTTTGCGCTGGTCGCGCAATGCGAATCGGACTTCACTCAGGTCGATTGAAGTGGAAAGGTTGGAGTGGGCGCCCACGTAGAACGTTTCGTCGTCAAAGGTGTGACGCATATCCAGAGGCAACACGGCATTGATTTTGGCCAGCGCGTCAACGTGGACGGTGTTCTGACCAACTATGGTCGCCTCACTTCAGCCGCCGATATGACGGTGAACGCTGCGGGCATTAACAACTACGGCACCCTTGGCAGCGCGCAAAAGCTCACTGCAACCACAGGCGCGCTGCTCAACGACCATGGCCTGATCTTCAGCGGCGGCGATATGGGGCTGCGGGTTGATTCATTGAACAACCGCTACGCGAGTATCTATAGCCTGGGGCAATCTGAGTATCGACCGCGACAGCTTGGGCGCGTTGGCCACCAGCATCGTCAATAGCTCCGGCTCGATCCAGAGCGATGGCAGCATGAGCCTGGCAGCGAGCACAATCCAGAATGTGCGAGCGGTGTTGAACACTAACAATCAGGGTATTTACACCGCATCGATTGGTGAAATCCAGTGTGTCGAGGGATACAACGCCGGCGACTGCAGTGGACAGCTGGCGCAGGAGTTGGGCGTGCAAGGGCGCTGTGCGCAGATTGATTTGACTTTGAACTGCAGGTAGCCGCTGCGCCGGTAGAGCAGACGCGCATGCAACGCGTTCGTGCTCTTGAAGATTGATCGCGATAAAACATGAACGGATAGGAGCGTTTGGGATTGCGTTGTGTCGGTCAGTCTATATTTGACCACTACGCCGCAAGGGCGAACAACGCGGGTGTCAGTCCTCAAGGCCTGCAGGCAGAGAACGAAGCCGATAAAAGCCAGTGAGAGCTCTCCGATTGTGACGCCGCCCGGCATAGGCTGATTTTGCGTAAAGCTCAGACGCTTTTTTGATAGGCGAAGTAAGACGCGAGAATGGTCGACCATGTGAAGATCATCAATATCGCTGACAGTGGAAACGATAGTGAATGCCGTCATGACTTCGGCAACGATGAGCAGCACGAGCATACCCACCAGCATTAATAGTGTCGTGGAGATCAGCCTTAGTAGAGGCACACTATTGCCCCGCAGTCGCCGAAAACGGCCGGAACATTTCCTGATTTGCCACTTCGAACAGCATACGGCTGGATGAGAATACGCCACTGTTTGCGAACGACGGGGCGGATGTCAGGAACACGAAATTAACGATTTCGGCTGCTGCGGGAAAGCCTGCGACGAGGAAAACTTTTACAAAAGGACTAAGCCCGTACGGGAGGCGGCAAAGGAGCAATAGTTTTGCACAGTTTAAATGATTGAGTTATCCATGTGCCCCTTTCCCCACAGCCAGAGACAGAGATTCACCAAGAATGCGCCATAAAGCGGCAAGACGTCGACGGTAAGTGCCTTCACTACAGTAAATCAACTCGACATGAAGGCTGTCGATAACACCGATATAAGCATCTTGGAACATCGAAATCTCGTTCGCCGACAGTGCTGAATACCTGTTCTCAAGGCCTGCTCCAAAACGTTCACGCAAGAGATCAAGATAGGCTTCAAAGCCCGTCGTAACCGATGCCTTCAGCTCCGAAGGCGGAAAGAATGCCGTACGCAGCAGGAAACGCAGAGCAGCGGAAGACTCGTAGCGGTTTGAAAGATTGTCCGTGTACAGCTTGCCGGGCTCGTAATCATTCGACGGGACGCTTGCGAACATCTCTTCGATATAGTGCCTCTCCGTCGCCAGCGCCAGATTCAGCACGGCGTTGAACAGATCATCCTTGCTCTTGAAGTGCGCGTATAACGAGGGCTTGCGCATACCCGCCACGACAGCGATTTCATTGAGCGACGACGCGTCGTATCCCCGTTCAGCGAAATGCACCAGAGCGATATCACAGATTCTGCTTGCCGAAGGGCTCAGCACTTTCATCGGGATGACCTTTTAATTCAGTGATTTAACGCGGTGATGTGCTCGGCCCTGCCTTCGCGCACACTGACCCAAGTCAGAGCCCCCACTATAATGGCGCAGACTATCAGGAATGCGCACCAGGCAATGGCGCCATGGCTGCTCGCCCAACCGGTCAACGGTGTGGCGAAGGCCGAGATGCCAAGCTGAAACGCGCCGAGCAATGCAGCCGTTGAACCCAGGGCAGTGGTTTGCGAAGACATCACCAGCGTCATCAGTGAGGTTTCTGCAATCCCCAATCCAAGCAGTGCTATCGCGACACCGGCGGCCAGCCAGTACAAACTAGAACCAGATACTGCTGCGCCGTAGGCCATGACAGAACCTGCAAAGATGCAAAAAGCTCCAGCCGTTGCCATGCGGGCCAAACCGTACTTGCCCACCAGTCTGGTAGCCACGACGGCCCCTATAAGAATCGCGATGCCGGTTGCGCCAAACAGCGTACCGAACTGGGCAGCAGGCAGTCCGTATTCATTCTGATAAACAAATGTAGCGCCGCCTACATAGGCAAAGAGAAAAAAGAACACGGATGACAGCGCTAAGGTGGGCCGTAGAAAACGGCTATCTTTTGCGATACGGACATACGTGCGGATTGCCCCTCTCATATTCAATGGCTCACGCTTTTGCACGGATAACGTTTCAGGCAAAACAGCTATCGAGTTAACCGCCACCAGCGCACCAAGAACAGCCAGTACCAGCATGACGGCTCGCCATCCGAAATGCGCCTCAATGTAACCACCCAACCCCGGGGCGATGATGGGAGCAACACCTTGAATGGTCAGCAGCAGGCCAAAAAGTTTTGCTGCCTGAACGCCCTGAGTGACGTCACGCACCATGCTCATGATGACTACCAACGTCAAAGCACTGCCTATCCCTTGGGCAAATCGTGCCACGAGCAGCCACTCAAGGGTTGGTGCCGCTCCTGCAGCCAGCGCACTCAAACTGAACAGCAACAAGCCTGCTATCAGTGGACGTCGACGGCCCAAGGCGTCGACAACCGGCCCGAATAGTAATTGCCCAAGCCCCATTGCCAACAAAAAGACCGTGAGCGTCAACTGAATGCTGGCAACACTGGTCGAATAATCGACCGCCATTTCGGGCAGGCTTGGCAAATACATATCGACGGCTGAGGGCCCCAGTGCGGCGATGGCGCCCAAGGCAATGGCAAACTTCAGTGAAGGGTTGCCGAAATGACTCTTTTCCATAACAAACTCATGATTGGCTTCCTACCGGAAGGTAGGAGAGTGGCGTGAAGCTAACAAGAACCGAGAGGCAAGGTCAAGCCGTTATTTTCTTAGTGGTCAGGTAGCACCCGCCAGCGCTCCGCGCAAGGCATGCGCACGAAAGTGTTTTAGTCTTCAGTTCAAAGTGTTTTTTCAAGAAGCGGCTGAAATGAGCGGAATCTGTGAAACATCATTTTTAAGCGATCGAGGTAAGCGACTCAGTGCGCAGAAACGGGTTGGCCAAATCGACCACGCTGCGTTCGAGCCTGGAGCGCTGGAGGTATCGACAGACGCCGTCACCTTCCGCACCAGCGATGGGAGCGGAGAGGGGGGCAATCTCGTTGTAGTCGGTGCAATTTGGAGGCAACACAGAGGACCATCTGGCGCCGTTATCCAGCGCCACGGTTGGCTCACACGCCAATGGGACACTTAGCGCCAATGGCCGTAACTTTGTGGGCGGGATCAGGGTTCAAATTGAGCTCTGTGAGAGCCATACTTGCCTGCGAACTAGGCTCCTTGGTATATCAGGCAGACCTCTTCATCGCACGCGTGAGCAAGCCTCGCTCCAACAGATGGCATCAGATACCCCTTACAAGCGAAACCTCGACACCATGCTGTTCAGGTCAACCGCCAGGCGGGTCAACTCGCCGCTGGCGGCGCTGGTCTGCGCGGCGCCGTTGGAAGATTGCGTCGACAGGTCCCGGATGTTGACCAAGTTGCGGTCCACTTCACGGGCGACTGCAGCCTGTTCTTCCGCAGCGGCGGCGATGACCAGGTTACGTTCGTTGATCTCGATCACTGCGGTGTTGATGGTTTCCAGCGCCAAGCCTGCGCCTTTCGCGATGTTCAGGGTAGATTCAGCACGGTCAGTGCTGTTACGCATTGAACTGACCGCTTTTTGGGTTCCTCCTTGAATGCTGCCAACCATGCGTTCAATTTCGCTGGTGGACTGTTGGGTGCGATGGGCCAAAGCGCGTACTTCATCGGCGACAACCGCAAAGCCGCGACCGGCTTCACCGGCCCGGGCCGCTTCGATAGCTGCGTTCAGCGCCAGCAGGTTGGTCTGATCCGCCAAGCCACGAATCACGTCCAGAACCTTGCCGATGTCGCGGGACTCTTCCGCAAGATTACCAATCAGATCGGCGGTGCTTTGTACATCCCCGCTCATGCGTTCGATAGCGTTGACGGTTTCGTGAACCAGATCCCGGCCATCGCCTGCTGACGCCGTCGCGTTTTTTGACGCCTCGGAAGTGCTCACTGCGTTACGCGCCACATCTTCGACGGCGCTGGTCATTTCGTTGACTGCAGTCGCGGCTTGTTCTATTTCGTTGTCCTGCTGCGCAAGGCCACGGGCGCTTTCATCGGTAACTGCGTTCAGCTCCTCGGCAGCGGAAGCCAGTTGTGTTGCGGATCCGGAAATACGCATTAAGGTATCGCGCAGTTTCTCCTGCATTTTTTGCATGGCTAGCAGCAACCGGCCCGCTTCGTCAGTGCCATCAACCTTTATTGGTCGGGTCAGATTACCTTCGGCGATGGTTTCAGCCGCTTCAAGTGCCAACGCTATCGGTTGGGTGATGCTCTTGGTCAGCAGCCAAGCAAACAGCAGGGTCAGCAGCGAGGCAATAATGAGAAGGCCGACAACCCAGTTGAACGCAGAGCTGTACTGGTCAGCAGCGGATTGATTGATGATAGCCAGCTGGGCGTTATTGAAATCAGTAAGCTTACCCAACGCTACGTTTATCTGCTCAGCGTTAGCCGCAGACTCGGCGTTCAGCACGCGCGTTAGCTCCTGCAGATCGCCAGCCCGACTGAGAGTAACAAGGCGCGTTTCAATCTTCCGATATTCATCCATCAGCCGCATATAGTCGTTGTAGTCGGATTGCTCTACAGGGGATGAAATCAGTTTGGCGTATGCTGCCTGCGACTTGTTAAGTTGTTGGTTTTGTTCCGCAAGTAATTCGATGGTCCTGTTCTGAATACTCGGTTCGCGATCAGTCAACAGCCGATGCGACAAAACCCGCATGCGGACGCCCGTCACCGTGAGAGCATTCAGGGTCTGAAAGCTAGGGACGCCATTTATCGCAATGTCGTCGCCAGCTGCTCGGATCTTGCTCATCTGAGACAGGGCGAAGAGGCCGAGAATCAGCATGAGCGCGCCTATCAGGGAGAACCCCAGAAATGCGCGCGGAGCAATGTTCATTGTTCTTATTGTCATGGTTTTCCTAGAGCGTGGAATGTGCTCCCCGCAAGCAGCGGCGGATGGCCCAGCGCATAAGTTTTTATCGGTCGCTTGATGACACACTTGAGCGAAAACAGCTGTGTCCCGCATATTAAAACTGATAGTGCCCACTCACTAATTTGCATACATCGACTGATGTTGGCTCGATGCAGCCCGATTGCGACAATCTTCAACTCAAACGACCTGGACGCGATTTTCGTTCAGTTGGTAGAGACTCGCTAACAAGGTTGCATATTTCCCTTACAGAATCAGCTCTAGAGGCTGCGGCAGCGTGGCAGAAGATGCTGTGCATAATGGTGCTCAAGGATAGGGGATGGTCGGTTCGATGCCGGCGAACACCGCGCCAGCGCCGTCGTACGTCGCTTCGCCGAGGAAAGCATGCTGTGTCACTACCATGGAGTCGCGTACGATCCATTGCAGGCGATTGTCATTGAAGATGGCTGCAGTCCCAGCCAATCGATAAGCCTTCATGACTACGTCCGCTCCGGTATGAGCTGCATGGGTGGCGCTGAGGCGCAATAAGTTAGTCTGCTGCACGGTCACCGGGTTACCGGCGATGAGCGAGGCCCATACAGCTTCGGCGGATTCGTAGAAAAACGCCTGGGCGCTTCGCAGCATCGCCTCTGCCTTACCCAGTTCGCTGCGGTAATAAGCGCGATCACCCAAGCGCGGGGCACCGGTAACAGTCTTGGTGCTGCCCGACATTGTGATCACCAAATCCAGTGCTGCACGTGCCAGCCCAAGGTTAACGGCGGCGTGAACTTGCGCCTGGTAGGAAACGGACGGGTAATGATAGAGGGGCTCGTCAATTGTGGAGGCACTGCCACGCACGAAAGTCCACTCGCGTTGGATGTTCTTTTGGTGCAATTTGAGGTCATGGCTTCCCGTCCCTTGCATTCCGACAACATTCCAGTTGTCGAATATCTGCACTTCGCTTGCCGGGAACACAGCGGTCAGCGGTTTGCCTGCCGTCGGTCCTCCACCGTTGGCCGATGTGCCACCGATGCCTACACCAATCCAGTTGGCACCTTTGCACCCACTAGCGAACCGCCAGTGCCCGCTGACTTCCCAGCCATTTTCAGTCTCTTTGGCGGGTTGTAGAGGGTAAAGGCCGCCAGCATAGACCTGGTCTGGCCCGTTGGCATAAATCAACGCTTGGGTTGCCGGGGGGAGTGCCGCCAGGTAGATGTTGGCTGAGCCGAACGCGGTCACCCAACCGACCGAACCGTCGGCTTCGGAAACCCGCTCTACGATGCGCAGGAACTCGGCTGGAGGCAGCGCGTCGCCACCGAAACATTTGGGAGTACTGGCGCGGAAGATACCCACTGCTTTCATTTTTTCGATCATGTCTAAAGGGACATGGGAGCGTTGATTAAACTCGCTGCGACGCTCGGCAATCTCCGCGATCACATCATCCAGGGAAATCGCCTTGATGCTGATTGGAGCGCCTTCACGTGTGTCACGATCATCGAACTTGTTTTTGCTGTTCATGTTTATTGTTCTCTGGCTAGGGTGATTGCATACATGTTCAGGATGCGTGGGCTGATAAGAAAGAATCAAATTCGGAATATGAATAAGCTTAATAATCTGTGGGAATTAACTGTCGTGCCATGCGCCTCTAAAGGGGAGGGCGTTTAAGGGCGATGGCTATTCCTGCGGTCAATAGCCCGTATGAGTAAAGCGAATTTGACCGGATAAAAAATCCGTCTCAACATGGATTCACCCAGTCAATAATTACAAGGTGAAGGTATGGTTAGCGAGCAATCAAAACAACATTTTCGGCAAGCGCTGTCATTGTTGTCTGCGGCGGTGAATATCATTACTACCGATGGCCCCCATGGTCGCTTCGGATTAACTGCGAGTGCGGTCTGCTCGGTCACTGATACGCCCCCGACATTATTGGTTTGCATCAACCGTAATAGTTCAATTCATGAGGCTTTGCTGGGCAACAGGGCGTTATGCGTAAATATACTGACCGGTGATCTGGAGGATGTTGCGCGACAGTTTGCTGGTATGACCGACCTGCCGCCTGCTGAACGTTTTGCCGACCAGGATTGGCGGACAGGCTCCTCGGGCCTACCGGTGTTGAACGACGCCCTAGCAAGCCTCGAAGGGAACATAGTAGATATCAAGGAAGTCGGATCGCACTCGGTATTATTTGTCGAAATTAACCAAATTCAGGTCCGTGAAGAGGGGGAGAGTCTGATTTACTTTGGGAGAAACTTTCACCGTCTGGGGCGGCCTGCAGCCGTCAACGTACAGACTTCGGCGTCCTGAATAATTGCAGTTCCCCATTCGCGGGTGACAGGGTTTATGAACAATGCCCGCACGCCTCATTTTATGTGAACTCCAGTATCGCTGCCGGAGGCAAACAGACTAATGATTAACCCGCGCAGCCAGGTTATCCCGGCATCCGATAGGAAACGGCTATGGCAATAAAGTCCCACCGAGATTGATGGCAATTCGATGGGCAGACTCAGCAGCCGATAGCGCTGGTCGCGGTTTAGCTGCATGGCAATGGCACGCGGCAGAATCAATGCCAGATCAGTGTTGGCAACGATTTTCGGGGCAATCGTAAAGTTAGGTACTTTCAGAGCGATTTCGCGCGCAATGCCGGCCTTTCCAAATGCTGCACCGGCGGTTAGGCCATGGCCGGTAATATTGCTCGAAACGTCAACATAGCGCAGGGCGAGTAGGTCCTGAACGCTCAATTCATTTTCCTGAAAAGGATGGCCGTTGCGCAACAGACAAATGAATTCATCGTCTAGCAAGTGTTCGTAGATGCATTCTTCACCAAGTTCCACCAGATAGCCTATCGCGATATCTACATCACCTTTGCGCAATGCCATAGCCAGTTGTTCTATAGGCATTTGACGCACATCCAGGCGTACTTTCGGCGCCTCGCGCGCTAGCACTTCCATCACCGTCGGTAGCACATAAAGTTGCGACATATCCGACATGGAGATGCGAAAAGTACGATCCGCTGTTTTCGGTTCAAAGTTCGAAAACATCATTAATGCGCTTTGAATAATAGTCAGCGCATGTTCAATGGGTCCGTGCAGGCGGATAGCTGCGTCAGTCGGCACCATCGACGTTGCTGTTCGTACGAACAGCGGATCGTCAAACACATCGCGTAGTCGACGCAGTGCATGACTGACGGCGGGCTGGCTGAGGTGTAGGCGTTCGGCCGCGATTGTCAGGCTGCGGTGTTCCCAAATAGCCACAAAAGTCCTGAGAAGATTCAGATCGATCGTGGCCATGTTGATGTGCGTCATTTATTTACCACGAGCCTTACGCGTGATGCTGGAAAAGACGCCGTCGCGGTATATCCAGGCATGTATCAGCGCTGCGCAAAGATGTCCTAACACGAGCAGAAACAGAACCCAGGCGAATAACCCATGTGCGGCCCGAAACCAAGCGTAAAGCGCGGAGCTGACAGGAACAATGGGTGGAAGGCTCCAGCCCGCGAACATGGTGACAGGCCAATTTCCGGCAGAGAGCGTCGCCCAACCGAGCAGTGGCAGGCAGAGCATCAGCATGTACAGCAATAGATGCGAAACATGCGCCGCCATTGCCTGCCAGTACGGTACGCTGGCAGGCAATGGCGGCGTGGCGCTTAAAAGCCGATTGCCTAGACGCAGGATAGCCAAAAGAAGAATGGCGATTCCCAGAGGCCTATGAAGATCAATGAGCCAGGGACGCAGGCTCAGAGAAGACATCATGCCTACGCCTATAAATAGCATAGCCAGGATAAGGACAGCCATGAGCCAATGGAGAAGCCGTGACGCGAAGTTGAAACTTTGCACACCGGTGTGCTTCTGCTGGGTATGCATTATTTGATTTCCTTTTTGCCAACCGCGTCAGTGGCTTTACCAAAACCGATTTCTCGTAATCGGGCGTTATAGGACTGGGAGTAAATACCCGCACGGGCTGCAAGCACCGGATCGTCTGAAAGTGCTATTCCTGAAGGTACAAGCGTCGGGTCAAAGTTAATGTCACGACATGCCCCATGAGTTTGCTCTACCACCTGGTTGACCTCTAACGTCCCAGCGATTACCTCCTTGCGGTTGCTCGGCCATGGTTGAGAAGGGTCGTTCACCGGATCTCCTGCCTCGGCCAGTTGGAATACCAGATCCCAGTACAAGGGTGCTACACCCACACGCTGAGTTATTTCATCAAACAGGAAGTCATGACTGGCTTGCGCATGAGCCTCTTTGCTCAACATCTCTACCGCCGCATGGGGGCGCATGGACCAGCGCACGGGTTGACGTTTTCCATCCGCTGCAATAAGTACGAAGGCGTTGATGGAATTATATTCGGTTCCTGCAAAACTGGCCGGCCAAGTCGCGTTCGCCTCTCGCTCTACAGACTTGCGAGCCTCTGGATATTTTTGAAAAAACGCGGCCACCTTTTCCGGGGCTGGTTGTCCAGTGGCAGCCACCGATTCAAAGGCTTCGACCTGCGCCAGGAAACCTTCGGCATCCCGAGTCGCGAAGTAGGGTTCGTTGTTGAGCTTCATTCGCCACTGTGACTTATCGTCACCTACCAGCATGAGTGCCATGCTGACGGTCGCCGTCGAATTGTCCGCCGCATGCGGGTCCACGGTGCCGATTGAAAAACGCCCGATGGCGGGGATGTTGGCCGGTAGAAAAATACGTGAGGTCGACAGAGGGACGGCCGCGCCACTCGCATGAAAAGTCCCACTGAAACACATACCCTTACCGTGGGCCCGTCGATAGCCTGGTGGAAAATTATCCAGGGAGTCACCCAGAAACGCTTTTGTGGTAACGCCGGCGCCTAAGAATCCTCCTGCCCAGGCAAAAACCAGCACAAGAGCAGTCGCGATACTGAATATGCCCAACAACGGCACTCGATATTTCCATAAACCCTGAAGGTTATTCTTAAGCATAAAATTCTCAGCTGCACGTTGTCAGGCAGCGCTGGATTGAAACTGCCGAATGGATAGCGCCAACACTAACCGGCGCAAAGCAGTAGTCATGTGTAAGACAGAGGGATTTGAACCGCCGATACGGCAGGAAAAAATCCCGGTGGGCTCAATGGGTTTGCTTGAGCGGCAACGCATGACAAGCCCTGCGCCATAGCCTGTGTGTCATTAAATTGCTGAGGACGCCCAAGGCAAATGACGCCGGCGATGCACCGCTTTTGACGTTATATGTCCAGCACCAATCGTGGAGATTTTGATCGTGAACAGCAAACCAATATCGTATCGTTCGCCGCTTTTTCATCAGCAGTGAGATACACATCGCGATGGTCTGGTTCACCCTCTAAAACATCACAGAGGCATGTGCCACAAACACCCTGCTCGCAGGATATTTCGATATCTATACCTACTTCAGCCAGTGCTTGATAAATGGTCTGCCCGGTCATGACATTGACGGTTTTACCGCTGCGCGCCGCCACAACCTCAAAACCAGACCCATTGGTATCAATGTCGGCCTGAAAGTATTCGCGGTGAATGCGTGCATCAGGGTAGCCGAGTTCGAGAGCATTATTGATAACCCACTTCATAAAACCTCCCGGTCCACATGTATAGATGTGAGCCGTCTCCTGGCTGCCTCCTAATACGCGTTTGAGGTCCAGTTTGCTTTCAGGTTCATCGTCGAAGTGCAGCTGGACGGCTTGGGAAAATCCAGAGAGCTCCAACTCTTCAAGAAACGCACTTCGGCTACGTGAGCGTGCGCAATAATGCATTTCAAACGCCTTGCCCCTGGCTTCAAGTGCATAGGCCATGGCCAGCATCGGTGTGATGCCAATACCCCCTCCGAGCAGGATTGAACGTTCGGCATTCAAGTCCAGCGGGAAATGGTTACGAGGCAGGCTTATGTTTACCCTTACGCCTTCAAGCAATTCCTGATGGACTGCAATGGACCCACCCCTGGATTGAGGATCTCTCAATACCCCAAGGCGATAAATGCCTGCGTCAGCGGGATCGCCGCACAACGAATATTGGCGGATCACATTTGAGTGTAGGTGCACATCAATATGGGCACCGGCCTCAAAGGTCGGTAAATTGCCGCGGTCTGCCCGCGCCAGCTCGATGACGACCACATCATCACCTTGCAGCACTCGTTTAAGCACGACTACGTTTAGGAGTTCATTCATCGGGTAATACCTGTACGCACGCGGGAAGACAATTCATATTGATGGTTTAAAAAAGCTCGCCAATCTTCATTCAGCCTGATCAAAAACACGCATAACACCGGCCTTGAGTGACGTGTGGGCGAGTAAGCCTTCTTCACCCAATTCATGACCAGCGCCTGAATCCTTCATGCCGCCGAAGGGGAGGCTGAGATCCAGCACATTGTGGTTATTGATCCAGATAGTGCCTGCCTTCACGCCGCCGAAGAAGCTCGTGATCCGATCAACGTTTTTGGTCCAGATACTGGCCCCCAAACCAAATGAGGTCGCATTGGCGCGCTGGATAACCTCACGGTCGTCCTTGAAGGAAAAGGCTGTTAGCACCGGCCCAAAAATCTCCTTTTGGGATGTGATGCTGTTGTTTGTAAGGTCGGTCAAAATGGTAGGCTGAATATAAGCGCCAGGGCTGTTGATCGTTTCGCCCCCACACAGTAATTCTGCACCGGACTCAAGGCCCTGGTGGATCATGCTCATCACCTTGTCGCGGTGGGCGTGATGAACGAGTGGACCCATCTGCGAACTTAAATCCAGACCCGGGCCAATTTTGATGGTCCGTGCGATTTCAGCGACTCCCGCAGTGACTTCGGCGTAGTGGCGTTCGTGGACGTACAGCCGAGAACCTGCGCAGCAGTTTTGACCATGATTGCCGAAAATAGCCCAGGCAGCGCCGGGAATAGCGATGTTCAAATCGGCATCTTCGGCGATGACTACCGGTGACTTACCGCCGAGTTCAAGCGTGTATTTTTTCATCAGGGGCGCTGCTATTGCGGCGATTCGTTTCCCTGTCTCAGTCGAGCCTGTAAAACTTATCTTGTCCACGCCAGGGTGCTCAACAAGCGCCGCACCTACTTCATGACCTAGGCCGGTAATGACATTGACAACTCCAGGTGGAATGCCAGCTTCATTACACAGCTCCGCCAGGCGCAAAGTAGTGAACGGGGTTTGCTCAGCGGGCTTGAGAACAACAGTGCACCCCGTTGCAAGAACAGGCGCCAATTTCCAGACCGCTTGGCAAAGCGGCACGTTCCATGGGGTAATTGCTGCGACGACACCCAGTGGCGATCGTTTTGTGAAACCAAAGAATTTTTGATCCGGCAGGTAAGGAACGGACAAATCCAGGGTTTTTCCAGAGATTTTAGTGGACCACCCGGCCATATAACGCAGCGTATAGACCGACAGGTCCGCATCGAATGCGCGAGTGTTTCGAATAAGGCGGCCACTGCTGAGCGTCTCAAGTTCAGAAAGCTCCTGAGCATTTTCCGCAATCAAATCAGCGAGCCGCAGCATCAAAGCTTCACGTTGATAGGGTCTCATTCTGGACCAGGCGCTGTCTTCAAATGCCTTGCGTGCAGCGGCCACTGCCAGGTCGACGTCAAATTGGTCTGCCTGTGCGATTTGACCTAATTCAAGACCGTTACTAGGATCGGCGATAGAAAAGTATTTTCCTGAATGCGGGTCCCTGAACTCACCATTAATGAAGATTTGGGTACGTTTGCCGATCCTGGATTTAGCCCCAGCGGTGAGGTGTTCGTAGTTATTTGCCAATGTCATGATCGAATGCCCATTGTTATTGTTTCAGGGGCCGCTATCGTACTAGCGGAATATAAAGGAAATTAATATCCCGCACCGTCAAGAGTTGGACAATGACAGCAGAGGTACCTATTGTTGCCCTTGCTGCAACAAAGGCGAATCATCCAGGTGGTGCGTCCAATGTCTCACTTGCGTGTAGGGCGGATTGGTTTTTGCTGATCGTGCCCTAGGTCGTGGACCGCGACTGCACTAAGCTGAGACGATGACGATATCGGGTAAAAAAGTAGTGCATCTAACCGGACCGGTATATCTGGCCTGTATGGAATACAAGCAAGTATGGGCTTTAAGGCGAATTAAGAGTGTTGTATAATTTCTAGAATTTTTTAGGTAAAAAGGAAATTCTTAATGAGGGTTGCTAAAAACAATCAAAAGACTGAAGAGAAACGTACGGCTATTTTGGTCGAGGCAAGGATGGTATTCCTCGACTCGGGAAATGCTGGATTCAGTATGAGAAGCGTGGCTAAAAAAGTCGATATGTCGCTGAGTCATCTTCAATATTTTTTTCCGACCAAGGATCAACTATTTTTGGAGATGGTCAGGTATACCGTAAATGACTATCTGAGAAATTATAAACTCATAATGATGGAGTCCTATAGCAGTCCCGAACAACAGATGTGTGCTGTGTTGGATTATTTGTTTAGCGATCTCATGCGACTGGATGTTACAGCTATCTTCGTCGAACTCTGGGGGATGGCACTTCGGGATGTAGAGGCTCGCCTTTTTCAGCGTAAACTGTACAGAGTCAATAGGCGAAAATTTTCGACAATCCTTACCAGGGTTTACCCTGATGCATCGCGTGATACCATCAAACGGGTCGCAACCCAGGTGCTGTTACACATCGATGGCATTATGGTGCTTTACATGGTTGATTGGCCGGATGCACAGAATTATGAACGAATAGTTCAAGACGCTAAATCAATCATATGGAGAATCATGGAGAATATCGCTCAGGAAAAAGAGGCTAGTCAACTGCCGTAGCTATGGCAGTTTTCCGAACCAAGAAAATCTTATTGGGATTTCTGCTGTTGCAATCACGAATGCGCCGAATCTGTGCGTTTATCGCCATTGCCAAGTAATGCACCAAATCACGCGAAAGAGGGGACAGTTTCCTGGATTGGCGCGAAATAATTTGTACTTGTGTTACATTCAACGCGTGATAATCGATAGGAATAGCTTTCAACGTGCCGTTGCATAACTCATCAATGACGGGGAAGTCACTGAGTATTGTCGAGGCTATGCCGTTGCGCGTGAGATCCAACATTATCTTCAGTGAGTTTGAAGTGATGTAAGGCTGGAAGTGAGCGCTGCTTTCACTTTGCAACTGATCAATAATCCCTCTGATCCGGTACTCAGGCGGGGGGAGAACAATATCTTCGTCAGCCAAGTCTTGAAGACTGAGTATCGATCTGCCCGCCAGCGGATGGTCGGGATGGACAATAGCTCTCATGGGTTGGTCGAAAGAATGGAGCCTATTGATGTTGGCGGTCTTGGTAGGGGAAAACACCAATCCTATGTCTGCTTCGTCTTCAGCAACCATTCGCTCAACTTCGTGAGAGGGCGCAATTAAAAGCTCAGTGTGCGATTGTCGATTAGCTTTGAAAAATTGATAAAGCTCGCCTATGGCCTGAGTACTAAGTAGTCCTTCGCCCACCGCAATGCTTGTTCTATTTAAATATCCTTCTTTGAGTTGGCCGAGCTTTTTCAAAAGTTGATTGTGATGACCCATACGCTCAACATAATAATCAACTGCAGCCTGACCAGCGGCGGTCAGGCAGATCCTGTGAGTACCTTCTTGTATGAGCTGAATGCCCAGATCGGACTCCAGTTTTGCAATCTGGCGACTGATGGAGGAGACGGCGAGTTCCAGCTCTTCGGCCGCCGCGCGCATGGTTCCCAGTCTGGAGCTCAAATACAGATACTTGAAGCGTTGATCTTGAAGCTCGGTTTGGGAATTCATCATGGGTGCCTCGCACGGTTCGCATCATCAGGTTTTTTATTATGCTGACGAATCTATGCTAGTGAATGCCGGGAAGCAATACCGCGGGCTAGTTTTTTTGGTCAGTGACCTACAATATTTTTATAGCTTTTTGATCTAAGAAGGCGTTTGTGTCTGCGCCGAAATTTGCGGTTCCAGGTTGCACGTTTAACGTTCTATGAGACTCTTGATTGCTGAGGTACCCCTGATCAGCTGTGCTGGCGATTGAGGTGATACGGTGCGGGATTAACTATCGGTGTGTCGCCAGTGACGAGATCAGCGACCAGTTGTCCGGCTGCTGGAGAGGTGCCAAAACCATGCCCTGAGAATCCGGAAGCAAGCGTCAAGCCCGGAATTTTATCCACGGGGGATATCACTGGGAGGCCGTCCGGCGTTACATCGATCATGCCAGCCCATTCGAGCTCTATGGTGGCTTTTTTAAAAGCGGGCCAAGCTTCAGTGAGATTGCGTAATGCAGCCCGATTCAGTCCGTGATTGACGTTTGGGTCTATTGTCCGTCTCTGCTCGAAAGCAGAGGTACCTTGGTCAGAACTGCGTTGCGACAGGGCCAGTTCTGTCATGAACTCTCGTCCCAGGGAAAGATTCATGTTTTTCCATTGGGAACGCAGTGTGGAAAAGTAATGATGCCCGATCAGCAAGCTGTCAGGTACGATCGGCACCATGAAAGCTCCCCGGTTCGTAATGACGTATCCGCCGTCCAGGTGTTTGCGAAAAGAGATATCTGGAGTTCCTACTGCGACCTCGGTCATTCCCTCTATCGTCAGGGGAGCCGTTCGAAGGACTGAGGCAACTACCGGTAACGTCAAGAGAGAAACACCGCAGGTAGCCAGGAAGCGTCTCGACCACATGCCGCCGGAAAGGATTACGTTATCGCAACGCACTTCCCCCCGCTCGGTTACAACACCGCTTACTCTGCCTGCCGACATGGATAGCGTTCGCACCGCGCAGTTCTCCACGATGATAACGCCTTTTGCAATAGCCGCCCGTGCGATGGCACTGCTGGCAAGAGTAGGCTCTGCTCGGCCATCAGAGGCTGTATAAATTCCGCCTGCCCAATCGACGGTGCATCCTGGAGAAAGATCAGCGATTTCTCTCGCCGTGACTAGGCGTGAGTCGAGCGAGGCTTCAGCGACTGAGTTCAACCACTCTTGATGTGAAGCCATTTCCGAGGCTGAGCTGGCGGTATACAAAATACCGGTCTGTCTGTAGCCAACATCGGCATTGAGCCGTTGCGCCATGGTGGCCCATAGTTTTTCTGCAGCGATTGAAAGAGGGAGGTCCAGTTTGGCCCGGCCCATTTTCCTGATCCACCCCAGATTTCGCGAGGATTGTTCGCCAGCAATTCTGCCCTTTTCAAGTACTGTGACGGGTATGCCACGTTCTGCCAGCGACAATGCCGCAGTGAGTCCGATAATGCCCCCTCCGATCACCACCACTGTCGTGGCGGCAGGAAGAACGACAGAAGTCTGAACGGGAGAGATAGAGGGGGCCAAGTTTTTTATCCTTGATGCTGTATACGTTATCGAAGTGCACTGAATCGCTACGCCCTGAGGCTGCTAAGTGTCACGTATTGTTATGAGTAATCGTGATTTCTTTGACATTGGCCTTTGAGACCCCGCGATAGGCGGTGACTTCAATTTCAACTTTGTATATTTCAGATCCCAGAGGAGGACTGGTCAGCGTCAGCGTTGGATTAATGCCTCGCATTTTTTCTGCGTAGGTGGCCATTACGATATCTATGTCCTTCGCAAACGGTATGAACACGCGTGCGGCAACGATATCGCCAAGCGAAGCGTCAACGGCCGAAAGGGCATGTTCTATATTGGCCAAGACTTGAAGGGTCTGCTCAGCCGGGTCTTCGGGCATTTCCTTTGTGGCAGGATTGCGGCCGGCGGTATTGGATACGAAAATCAGATCGCCGACGGCGATCAGGCGCGAATAGCTACCCAGCTCCTCAAACTTGGATCCGGTTTTAACTTTAATAACGTCGATAACTTCTTTCATGTGATGTGTCCGATATTCAATGAAGATTCAGAAGGCGCGGTTGCCGTGCGGGCTCAACTTAGCGTTGGGGTTTCCCAGAGATTAAGTTTGACGCCTATGCCTTTTTCGCATGCGTTGCGATAAATCACGGTGCCCCACGCAACATCTTCTACTGGCATACCGCCGACCGACATAATGATGATTTCATCGTCGTTTTTACGGCCGGGTGCTTCACCGACAACAATCTTGCCCAGATCCTCGAGCTGGTCAGGTGACATTTTTCCTTCGTCGATCAGATCGAGGAATTGGATGCCCACTACTGGCACGATGTTGTGCACTGGCTTGGGATTTTCTTCATGCCATGCCTGGTAGAGAGAAGGATTGTCCAGAACCTTGCGAATGTCGGGTGTCTGCATGCCTTCATCGATACTCGTCAAGGCGGGCATGGACAGGAACGTACCAGGGCTTACCCATTCACGCTTCACCACAGGATAGGCAGAGGCATCACCAATTGCTCCGGAATTGCAGAATGTGACGATGTCACAGTCGCGTACCACAGCTTCGTTGGTGTCTACCACATGAATGTTGACAATCTGCGGAAAAGTCTCACGAACCCACGATGTAAACGCATCGATATTTTTTTGGCCGCGTCCCTTGACTTTAACTGTGTCAATATCAGGACATTCGGCAACAAATGCCGAAAGTGAGGTCTTCGCCATCACACCTGGACCCAGAATGCCAACCACCTTCGAATTCTTTTTGGCCAGATGGCGGGCGCCTACGCCAGGCACGGCGCCTGTTCGATAAGCAGAAAGAAGATTCGCTGACATGATTGCCAGAGGAGCGCCCGTATCGGCATCGTTGAGTACGAACAGAAGGATGGAGCGGGGGAGTCCCTTCTCTCTATTCGCGATGTTGGATCCGTACCATTTCATCCCGGCTGTTCGAAATTGACCGCCAAGGTAAGCAGGCATCGCCATGAAGCGTCGATCGGGGGTAGGTTTGGGCATGTCCGGAAAGGGTGAGTCTTCGGGGAATACCACCACAGATCCGTGGGAATTGTTATTGGGACCTGCCATCCGGTAGTCGCCGTGGTACATCAGGGAAAACATTTCTTCCATCGTGTCAACGCAGGCTGCCATATTGGTGACGCCCGCCTGAATCATGTCCGGTTCGGAGAGATAAATGAAATCAATATTTGGTAAGTTGTGCATAGTCGTGATGCTCATTTTGAAATACTGCTCTTGCCGCTGATACGAACCTTTCTCAGCGGGGACGTGATCTGACCGTTTGCGCTCTAACCTTCAACGCCGTTGTCATTCTGAATCGAACGGTCCAAGGGCCTTCGAATAATCGGGTGAGCCATGACGGTTATGCGCTTTTTTCGGCGCTTAACTGCTCCCAATCAGCCTTGGAGCATTCGGCATGAATTCTGGCGCTCAAGCTAAACTAGGTAACAGACCACGCTTATCCTACAGTTCGTTTTTTTGAACTCGATGACATTCGAGGCGACACTTGTTGTGGTAATGACAACGCTTGCGCTAAGAGGGTATAGCGGCTATTCCGGTCAAGCACCGATCAACATCATTGCCTAAAAAGCAACATGATCCCTGGTTGCTGTGATTGTGGCCTGATTTCTATGTCAGTAATTTCCTTGTCTTGTTTTTGCAGATTCGACAGGAGCCTTTTCATGATTTCCCCCATTTCTGACATTTCCCTGCTGGAAGAGCGTATTCGGGTACTTGAGGCCGAATCTGCGGTTCGCCATTTACTGAATCGGTATATGTTTTTGTGCGACGTTCCCGGGCCTGAAACACGTGAAATCGAGCTGGGCCAATTGTTCTGCCAGGACGCAGTGTGGCAGGGGGTCGGATCTCGGTATGCCCTTAAGTTTGGTCGTGTAGATGGACGCAAAGCGATAGTGGCGATGCTCATGAGTTACCTGCCGCCGGCTCCACACTTTCAGTCAAATATGCACTTTCTTTCCGGTGAGCAGATATTTGTCGATGGTTTTCAAGCCAAAGGCCGATGGGTAATGCAGCAACTCAGTCGCTACGAATCTGGCCAATCAGGATCAATTGTCGCCGCCCTCAGCGTGGAATTTCTCTGGGAGGCAGACGCCTGGCGCATCTCCTCTTTTTCAACTGAACGCGTTGATGCCTTTCTTCTCGAGAATGTCCAGGGGGCGTCACTGTGAGCCCGCTGGTCATTGAAGGTTGCATCGGGGGGCCGGGGCGGACGGTCGCCATCAAGGATTCTTTGGATGTGGCAGGTTGGCCAACACGGTGTGGGAGTCGTGCTTTCGAACACGCCCCGCCAGCCCAAGACCATGCAACTGTTGTGAAGGCGCTTCTCGACGATGGTTGGCAAATCATTGGCAAGACTGTGCTGCATGAGCTGGCTTTCGGTGTGACTGGTATCAACGAGTGGGCTGGAACGCCAGTCAATCCACAGGCACCGGATCGGATCCCTGGTGGGTCTTCCAGTGGCTCAGCGGTCATCGTTGCTCAGGGAAATGTGGATGTGGCATTGGGTACTGATACAGGAGGTTCTGTGCGCATGCCGGCTGCCTGCTGTGGGGTCTTGGGTCTCAAGCCATCGTTCGGTCGGTTGAGTCGTCACGGTGTGTATCCGGCTTCCAGTTCTCTTGATGTTGTAGGACCCATGGCTCGTGATCTTGAGACGCTCGTAGCTGCGATGACTTCAATGGATTCAACTTTCTCGGCGCATAAGCCTCTCGGGCAATTCCGGGTAGGTTTAGTCAATGTCTCTTGCGATCCTGCGATTGAGCAAGCCATACGGGACGAGATGAATCGTCGCGGCTGGACCTGGGAAGTCGTCACGCTGCCGCTTCTTGATCAGGCATTCGAAGCTGCATTGACCGTCATTAATGCTGAAACGTGGGCTGCTTATGGTCATTACACCGGCCAGGCTTTACTGGGTGCCGATATTGAGACGAGGTTACTGCGTGCGGCCAACACCGATGCCGTGGCCGTACAAGCTGCGCATGCGGTGCGCATGGCATTCAGCGAACAGGTAGACCATTTGCTGGAACGCTTCGATACACTTGTCCTTCCGAGTTTGCCTCGTCTGCCACCGCTATTGGTTGATGTATGCAAGGGTGAATCGGTGATCGATCTGACGCGCTTCCTCAGGCCGTTCAACTTGAGCGGGCACCCGGCATTGAGTGTGCCAATTCCCTATCCGGGTTCCTCCATTAAAACCAGCCTGCAACTCATCGGAGCAAAGGGTGAGGATGCACGTCTGTGTGCCATTGCTGGTGCGTTCCTTTGAATAAATCAGCGTTCGTCATCGAGCGCAGCAAGCACGCTGGTCAGGCGGTGCAATCAAAAAGTGACTCAGTACCTTCTTGAGCGACGAAGGAAATGATCAGGGATGTCACCCAAAAGGTTGCAGCGTTGCAATTTGTACAACGAATGTCGCTTACGGTGTCATCGTTTTCGCGGCGAAGTACTGCAAGGATACCGGTAGGCCGTACACCCATATGAAGCCGGCTACATGTGATGCGCAATCTACATTGCGCCGACAATTAGAAGGATACGCTTGAACCAGATTCAATCCGATCGCCAAGGCTAGGAATATACACTGCACATTGATGCCTCGTTGAATAGGCGTCATGAATTGTGTCATCGAAGACAAGTGATTGGTTTGAGTTCCTGAGTACCCGCCTTTTGGCAAGATAAGAGTTTGGTGAACTTGGCAAAGAGTGAAGAACGATATAAAGAATAGCCAGGCTGCGGTTTTCAGGGGCGGCGGGCAGGTATCGCTTGCGTTTGAGGAGCGCTCGTGTTGGTCCGCAAGGATGCTGCTGCATCGATTTATTTCCGTTATTCATAAAATAATTAGAGTGGAGAATTGGGATGACAGAGCTATCCGAGCCCCTGTCTGCAGATGTGCCTGCAGGCGGCCAGCAATTAGAAGGTAATCTAAGTGCTTATAAAATCGCGTTATTGGTGATTGCAGCCGCAGGACCGTTAGGGGCGGTTCTCACCGCGGCCCCCATCGCTTTTGAGCACGGTAATGGCGCTGGCCTTGCCGGAGCATTCCTGCTGGCGGGAATTCTGATGATTTTTTTCTCGATAGGCTATGGCGAATTAATCCGGGCGATCCCGGGGGCCGGCGCGTTTTACAAGTACCTTACGGTGATCTTTGGGCGGGGCGTAGGAGCGGGGGCGGCATGGGTTGCCTTAGCCTCTTATCTGGCGATTACCACGGCGATTGCTGTGGCGTCCGGGTATTACACGAATATGACCATGCAAGGGTTTGGTATTGATATCGGCTGGGCAGCATGGACCGTCTTATACGTGGGGGCGATCTGTTACCTGGGCCGGGCGAATATTGATTTTGCCGCAAAGATCCTCGTGCCTTTGGTGCTTGCAGAGTTCTTTGTGCTTTTTCTACTGGGTATTTCCATATTCTTGGATAAAGGTCTTAACGCCTTCCCGGTTCAAGCCATCTCGGTAGACGCAATAATGTTGCCGGGGCTGGGGGTTGGGCTCATGGTGGCGCTGGCATCATTCCTCGGTGTCGAGTCCGCCGCGCTTTATGCGATGGAAGCCAGGAAGCCAGCAAAAACCATTCCGCATGCCACTCGTTTGGCGGTCGTTTTGGTAGGCGTCGCCTACCTGATCATTATCTGGCTGATCATCGGTGAGGTAGGGTTTGACTCCATCAAGGACGAGGCAGCAATAGCGAAGGGCGGGTTGGTCATCAATTTGTTCACGACTCGTTTGGGTAGCACGATGGCGACAATTGTTTCCCTCATGCTGTGCACCAGCAACTTTTGCTGTTTGTTGTCACTGCATAATGCTGCGACGCGGTATGTTCAAGTTTTGGCCAAAGACAAGCACTTGCCGAATGTTCTTTCACATGTTCATGAAACGAAAAAATCTCCAGCCAATGCAAGTCTGCTTGTGACCGTGCTCGTTGCGCTGACCATTATCGTCTCTTCCTCCCTGGGCTATGACGCCTTTGTATTTTTGTTTCCCGTAACGGTGGCATTGTCGACGCTTGGATTGATAGGGCTTCAGACATTTGTCACATTGGGGGTCGTCGTTCACTTCAAAAAAGTCAACGATAAACGGTATTTTAAAACGTTAATCAGCCCACTCATCGCACTGGCGGGTCTTAGTGCTGCCGTTTATCTCATCTACGATAATTACGGGATGCTAACCGGCAGTGAATCTGCCTGGGTCAATGGCACTCCATTACTTCTGGTTGTCTTGTTTCTCTACGGCATAATCAAGGGGCGCTTCAGGAAAGCTGACTCGTCCGGGATCAAATGATATAGGCCTTGCCTACACCGCCGTTAAGCTTGATCCAGGTGGGCTGACGCTTGTTGTCTTTAAAACAATAAACCTCTCGCGGTCGGCGGTTGATGAGGCGTGGGTGCGGGCTTAAGGTTATTTCAAAATAACTCTCGTCACATTGCGATAGAAAGGTAATTAATTGTGAGCGATTTAATTAACGTTGTCGGGCTTGATATGGAGCCCGCAAGCTTGATCAAGCACGACCGCGTGCACACCTCGTTGTACACCGACGCCAAGCTGTTTGACATGGAACTGGAAAAGATTTTCTACAGTACCTGGGTCTGGGTCGCGCACGTCAGCGAGATCCCGGAGGCGGGCAGCTACAAAAGCACCTACATCGGCAAGCAGCCGGTGATCGTGGTGCGCGACCGCAAGAAACAGGTCCATGTGCACCTCAACCGCTGCCGCCATCGCGGCGCTACGGTATGCGAACACAAGAAGGGTAAGGCCAACAGCTTTGTCTGCCCATATCACGGCTGGAGTTACGCGTTGGATGGTTCACTGCGTGGTGTGCCGAGCCCTGAAAGCTACGGTGATTGCCTGGATAAGGGCGAGCTGCCTCTGGTCAGCCTGCGTGTTGAAGAATATGCGGGCATGCTGTTTGCCACGCTCAAGGATGACATCGAACCACTGGTCGACTTCCTCGGACCTGCCAAGAAATGGATCGACCTGTTCATGAAACAGGGCGCCGGTTACCCGATCAAGGTCCCAGGCGAGCACCGTTTTCGCTTTCCGGGCAACTGGAAAATCCAGTTGGAAAATACCACAGACGCTTACCACTTCCCGCTGGTGCACAAGTCATTCCTGGCATCGGTTGATGAGCAAACCCTCAAACTTTTCGACTTCGTTGAAGGGCCGGGTTACGTCGAAGACCTTGGTAACGGGCACAGCGTAATGGTGATGATCCCCGACTTGGTGGATCTTGAAGCCGATCTCGACAAACCGATTCCGGAGCGCTTCGAGGAGCTTGCTGCGCAATTGCGCGAAGACGGTATTGAAGAGCAGCAAGTACGCCGTATTGTTCGTGCTGTCGGTGGCTCGGGTTTCAATCTTAACCTGTTCCCCAACGTTGCCTGTTCCATGGCGTTTTTCCGCGCGCTGCAACCGATATCGGTGACAGAGACAGAAATTCATCACTCGGTAATTACCATGGACGGCGGCCCTGCTATAGCCAACCGCTACCGCCTGCGTTTGCATGAGCACTTCCAGGGGCCGATGGGCTTTGGTACTCCGGACGATTCCGAAGCATGGGAGCGTGTGCAGAAAGGCGCCAGTGCTGGCGAAGACCTGTGGATCATGTTGAACCGTGGCCTGCCGGGTGAGAAACCGACCGAAGACGGGCTGGTCAGCGACGTAAGCGCCGAGACCGGCATGCGCGCTGCTTACCAGCAGTGGAAAAAGATGATGACGGTAGAGACTAAGTAAATGAACCTGCAATTACTGAATCAAGTCACCGCTTTTATCTGGGCTGAAGGCGACATGCTCGACCATGGCGAATTCGACAGCTGGTTGAGCCTGTGGAACGAAAAGGGTACTTACATTATCCCGATCAATCCCAAGGAAGAAGACTTCGAAAACACCCTCAACTACGCCTATGACGATCATCACATGCGTCAGTTACGAATCCAGCGTCTGACCGGAGGTGAGTCGATTTCCACCAGCCCGCAGCCGCGTACCGTGCGTACCCTGTCACGTTTTCGTGTGCTGTTCGAAAGCGATGAAAAAGTGACGGTCCGTTGCGCGCAAAACGTGCGCGAGTTCCGTAAGGACTCGCTCAAACATTACAGCGCGGACATCGTCTACGAGCTTGAGCGCGTCAGTGACACTTTCAAGATTCAGCGTAAGTTGATTCGTTTGATCAACGCTGACGACGCGCTCGCTGGGATAGGTTATATACTTTAAGTTAACAGTTCGGGTGCCGGAGACGAGGAGTGTTCGCACTGTTTCTGCCGGCTATAAGAGCGGTGCCTTCTGACACTCGACAAGCGTTTTGATCGGAATGCACTTTGTAGGGATTGAACAGTTAACGCCTCAAAACATGGTGTTAGGTAGTGCTTGAGAACGGGAGTGCTCACGCATAACAAGCAATCCTTTCTCTTTGTCGAGCTGATGCTCGCAAAGTCTGCTGAAGGTGTCGGTTATACATTCAAATATCAGTCTCTGTAACGACGGGTGTTTTCTGTTGAGTCAGC
Organism: Pseudomonas sp. SWRI18; assembly: GCF_014268345.1. NCBI lineage: Bacteria > Pseudomonadati > Pseudomonadota > Gammaproteobacteria > Pseudomonadales > Pseudomonadaceae > Pseudomonas > Pseudomonas sp. SWRI18. Next base: position 68,982 of record NZ_JACCQQ010000009.1, on the reverse strand, counting down.
ACAGTTAAGGTTTTAGCCCTTCTTATACTTGGCACATACCCTACAAAAAGCATGTCGGACCCAGGCGATTGCTGTACAGATAATAATTTTCATGTTGGGCTTGGTACAAAGTTATTCAAGCAAGCTATCGCGAGGAGGTGACCATTAGAAAAACGCAACAGATGTTTAAAAATAGACTGTGCAACTATTAAACAGTAGTTCGCATTGACTACCCCAACGACTGCAGAATCCTGGCGGCATTTAAATGCAGGTGAGGAATAGCCCATTTAATGTATCGCTTAACCCAATAAAAAAAATGGAAATGCAACCATGCGTCGATATTCCCTGCTTCACTTTTGTACCCTCGCTGCACTGTTCAATGCAACAACTCCCGCGGGCGCTTACGAGTTTTTTTCCCGAGATGACACCCATCTCAATGCTAACCTGGATGCGGTTTTTGGCGTTTTCCACAGTCGGGAAAGTTATCCAGCCTCTGGCCGGTTAACACAGGGATCGTCCTCATGGAGAGAGGGCTACATCAAGTATGGCGTGAGCGGCGATCAGGGATTGCGAGGCGCAGGGACGGCCTATGGTGCCTTCTCACTGGTCAGTTCGGCCACTTGGGGGGACGGGGACGCTGCAGGCTACACTGATGGATCTGAGCGCACCACCAAGATTGAAGATGCTTATCTGGGATGGCGCTCGGGCAACCTGTTTGAAGTCCTTGGCAAAGACGGCATCGACTTTTCATTCGGTCGGCAGAATATTGCAGTGGGCGACGGCTTCCTTATTCAGGGCGACGCCTTCAGTGCGGGTCGCGGCCTCGGCGACGGACAGTACAATCGTGGAGGTGCTTTCTACGTGGCTGCCCGCAAAGCATTCGATAAGACAGCCGTGTTACGCATTGGCGGTAAAGAGGGCTGGCGTGGCGATCTGATGTGGCTTAAATCCGATAACCCCTCTCAGGCCAATACCGAGATGTACGTCGGTACTCTGGAACACGTGGCTGCAGCCGGTACGGTTGGCCTGACGTACATCAACACCACGAAAATCGCTGAACAGTACGCTTCCCCCCTTCAGCTTGAGCGTGACGGCATGAAGACCTACAGCGTGCGCGCAGTGGGTAATGCGGGCGTGGAAAACCTGTTTTTGTCGGGTGAATACGCCAGGCAAAACAAACCGAATGCGGCGAATGAGGACGCTTGGTATCTGGAAGCAGGGTGGACCTTTGCTGATGCTCCGTGGAAGCCGAGCGCCAGCTATCGCTACAGCCGCTTTTCAGAGGGTTATGACACCTTGTTTTATGGAACGGGCCGTGGCTATGGCACATGGTTCCAAGGTGAGGTGGCAAGTAACTATGCCGGGCCCTTCAATAATAATGCTCGTATCCAGAACGTCACGTTCAAGGTCTCTCCTTTGGAAAGCCTGACCCTCGGAGCCATGTACTTTAATTACGACACCATTGATCGTAACGTGCGTAACAACGATGGTCATGAAATCGACTTGTATGCCGAATGGCGCGTTAATCAGCACTTGACCGTTTTGCCTTTGTTAGGCATCTACCAGCCAGACAAGAGCGCAGAGCAGGGGGGGACGCAGTTGGGTAACAACGATACAAATGTGTACACCCAGTTGGTGTTCGCTACGACATTTTGATACCTGGCAGGTGACTGATGTCACCTGTTTTTGTTCCTGGCCGTTTAGATAAAATATGTATCCATGCACATGCCATAGCCCACCGTCGGATCGCCGAGTTTTGCCTGGCAAACGTTCTGTACTTCTTGCGAGATCTAGCTTGATCAAAGAAAAGCATGACGTAAATAACGCAGTCAGTAATAGAAACCGGCAGAGCGTTTCATCCGTGCGCCTGGAATAGTTTCCACTTTTGCTCCTTGGTGGAGGTGCCCTCGTTCCCGAGGGCACCCTTTTAGACAGGGCGGTTGCAGAAGCTGAGTGCAACACGGCTATTGAATTAAAGTGGGAGCAGCCGATATCCCCTTCAGTCGAGAATAATAATATCCATTGCCACAAACATAGACTTCATCTACTTGTCCGAGCCCGTATCGCTTCGATCGTTTCTGATTTGACCCAAACCTCATGCCACTGTAGGAGCGAGCTTGCTCGCGAAAAACGTCAACGAAAACGCGGGCATCCTGTATGAAAGCGGCGCACTTGAGTTCTTCGCGAGCAAGATAGCCCAGGGCGGTAGCACTGATCCTGTGCATGGCCCTGGGTTTTGGCGGCATGTTCGCCTTTTATCACCGCATCGCCTTTTGTGTACGTGGTGTATTTCGGTGTCTCGCCATGGGTATTCAGCGCATTGTTCGCTCTGAACATCCTCGGCATCATCCTGGTGACCTTCATCAACGCGCGCTGGGTCAGCCGTTATGGGCCGCAACGCATGCTCGGCGTGGGCGCGGTGCTGGTCAGCGGGGCAGGGCTGGCGCTGATGCTTTTCGGCTATACCGAGTGGGGTGGGGTGGCGAGTATCGTGTGTTGCATGGCGCTGTACATGGGCGTGACCGGGTTGATCGGCGCCAATTGCATGGCCAGCCTGATGACGCTGTTTCCACGCCAGGCCGGCGCGAGCGTGGCGCTGGGGATTTCGGTGCAATTTGCGACTGGCGCGTTGGCCAGTGTGTGGGTCAGCGAGTTGGCTGATGGCACCGCGTGGCCGATGTGCCTGGTGGTGGGTGTTGCGGGTTGGGTAGTCTCGTCGCTTATGCGGTGAGCCGTCGCATGCCTGCTCGGGCGGTCGCAATGCAAGCTTGAGTCCGGTGGCAGGTGAGTTGTCAGCCCTGACCAAGAATTCGGCAATATTGGACATGCCAGCCAAGCCAATCCGTTCCACACTGTGGACGTGATAGGCCCTGACAATAAAAAGGTAGGCTGGTATGTCGTTGTCTTTGGAAAACCCTTCTTCGTACTACACCATGACCCGTAAATACGACCTGCACTATCGCGACCTCGAAAGCGATATCGAGGCTGAGGTCGTGATCATCGGGGGCGGTTTTTCGGGTATCAACACGGCGCTTGAGCTGGCCGAGCGGGGTATCACCAACGTGGTGGTGCTGGAAGCCAATTACCTGGGCTTCGGCGGTTCGGGTCGCAACGGCGGCCACGTGATGGCGGGCATCGGCCATGACCTGGAGAATATCGAAAAGGACGTCGGCCCCGAGGGGCTCAAGGCGATTTTCGAGATCAGCGACCTGGGCGCGAGTCTGATCAAGCAACGTATCGCGCGGTATGACATCCAGGCGGATTTCCGGCACGGTTACGGTTACATGGGGTTCAACAAGCGTCAGGGCAAACTCTTGCAGTCCTGGGCCAAAGACTTCCAGAGCTTGAACCCGGATCAGGAAATCACTTACCTGGAAGGTTCAGAGGTGCGCAGTATTGTCGGGGCAGATATCTACACCTGTGCGCTCAAGCATATGGGCAATGGGCATATCCATTCGCTGAACCTGCTGCTGGGGCAGGCGCAGGCCTTTACTGAAATCCATGGTGGCCGGATTTTCGAGCAGTCCCCGGTGCTTGAGGTGAACTATGGAGCCAAGATCACCGTGCGCACGGCGAAAGGTTCGGTCAAGGCCGACAAACTGCTGTTTGCATGCGGGGCCTTCCTCAACAAGCTGGACCGCTCGCTCGACAACTCCACCATCAACGTCTACGCATTCAATACGGTCACCGAGCCGCTGACCAATGAATTGATCGAGCGCATCAGCCCGATCCGTGGCGCCTTCAGCGATATCACGCCGATCATCGATTATTACCGGATCACGGCGGATAACCGGTTGATGTACGGCACCGCCGGCATGCTGCTTGAGTATGTCCCGCTGGACCTGAAGGCGTGGAACCACAAAAAGATGCTGAGACTGTTTCCCTACCTCGCCACGACCAAAATCGATTTGGCCTGGGGTGGCCCGATGGATTGCTCATTGAACCTATTCCCGCAGGTCGGCACGTTGGACGAGCATCCGAATGTGTTCTATGTGCAGGGCTATTCCGGGTTCGGGGTCACCCCCAGCCAGGTGATCGCCAGGGTCATCGCCGACGGCATGAGCGGTGGCTCGCCCGCCTGGGATGCGATGAGTTCGATTCCACGCAAGCGTATTTTCGGCAAGGACCGTTTCAGGGCAGTGCTGTGCTCCCTGGGCAAGGTTTCTCGCCAACTCAATGCCTACCGTGTAGGCCGTCGTTAAATAAACATTGTTTATCAAGCCGGGATACCTCAATGAAAACTACAAAAACAAATCCGATCGATAAAACTTCCGTCTACCTCTGTGCAGGGTTGGTCTCAGGGGCGGGCGCACTGTTATTGAACGTGCTACCGGTGCTGTTTGGAGCGTTTGCCGAGCGATTCGGGCTCGGCGAGCACCAACTGGGTAACCTCGCGATGGCCATGAACCTGGGGTTTGGCGCGTTCGGGCTGGCGTCATTGCTGTGGATCCACCGACTCAGCTGGCGGGTTATTTCAGCGCTGTCGTCGGCGCTGGTGGTGGGCGCGGTGTTATGTGTTCTGCGTGACCCTTCCTATGAAATGCTGCTGGTGATCATGGCCTTGGCGGGCGCCGGAACAGGCGCCTTGTATGCCCTGGCCATGACGATTTTCGGTGACAGCTCCCAGCCCGAACGTGCGTTTGGTTTCAAGCTGGGTATCGAGACGGTACCGGGCGCCTTCCTGCTCATCCTGCTGCCGGTGGCGGTGGCGCCGGTGTGGGGTTTTGAAGGCATGTTGATCACCATCGCCCTTGCCATGGTGGTGATGGGCATTCTGCCGCTGCCCTGGGTGCCGCGCCGTAGCGAGCGCCAATTGGATGCGTCCGATGCTGCTGTGCAGATTCCCAGCACCGAAAGTCGCGCCATCGTATGGTTGAGTCTGGTAGCCAGCCTGGTTTTCCTGACCGGCATCATGTCGGTGTGGGCGTTCCTCGAACTGATGGGGAAAAAGACCGGGCTGAGCTCCGATACCATCGGCATGGTGCTGGCGCTGGGCTTTTTGATCAATGCAGGCGGTGGTTTCATCGCGTCGGCGATCGGCCTGAAGGTGGGGCGCTTCATGCCGGTGGCAGTGATCATCCTCGCGGAGTTGCTGGGCCTGGTGGCGCTGGCACAGTTCTCCTCTCTGACGACCTATGTCGTGGGGGTTATCTGCTTTCTGTTTTCGATCAGCTTCGTGCTGGCTTACACCTTTGGCGTCATGGCCGAGTTCGACCTGTCGGGCAAGCTTGTCGCGCTGGGCGCGCTGTGCCTGTCTCTCGGTGCTGCATTCGGGCCGGCCATTGGCGGGTTCCTGATCGAGGCGTTTGGCTACTCGGCGGTATTGGTGTTCTCTGGAGCCTGTTCGGTGGCGGTCCTGGCCATCTATGGTGCTGCGGTGTTGAGAGCTCAACTGGCGTTCAATCGCGCCAGGGATTCAGACACCGCGGTCATGTCCAGGCTGTAAGACAGGTGACAAGCTGTTATTGCGCGCGCACCGCGTTGTTGCGCTGAGCGTCGACGAACGCCGCCAGGCGTTCGCTGGCGGTGGCGTAATCATCCTTGTCCGCCAGGGCAAACGCTTCAACCTGGACGTTCTCCTGGTGCAACACATACTGGTAGAAACCCTCATGCCGCGCAGGCACCCGCGCGGCATCGGCATTGATCTCTTTGTAGTACTCTCCGGTGGCCTGCGCCATGGTCTTGATCATGCGCTTGGGCGCCAGCCAGTAGTACAACGCCGCTGACTGACCTTTGAGCCATGCGCTGAAGCGATTGGGCTTCACGCGCAATTGCAGGGTCGGTGCTGCATAGACCTCCTCATTCAATGTCTCAAGCGCTTGATAGCTGCTCCAGAATTGCCTGGCCGCCTGCGGCTGATCCCGATTCAGAATGGCTTCGATGGCGTAGCGAGCCGTGGCTCGGTTGGTGATTTCCTTCTGCATCAGCGCCGCAAATGCGGTTTCATCGGCTTTTGAATTCATATTCGTCTCGGCAAGTACAGGTGTGCATGTCAGGGATAACGTCACTAAAGCGATCTTGAACATGGGGCATCCTGGGTGATGGAAAGAGGGTCTGGCCATTGCGCTCAGGTCTTGAACTTCTGCACCAGCGCCTGTTGTTCGGTGGCCAGTTCGTTCAGTTGCTGGCTGATGCTCGCCGAGCGTTCGGCCTGGGTCGACAGCGAGGCCGTGACGTCGCGTACCGCTTCGACGTTGCGATTGATCTCTTCGGCGACACTGCTCTGTTCTTCCGTGGCGCAGGCTATCTGTACGTTCATGTCGGTGATGATGCCGACCGCCTGGCGAATCTGTTCCAGCGCGTCAAGGGCCAGGCGCGCCTCGGTGGCATTGTGTTGGGCCAGGTCATGACTCTGCTGCATCGCCGTCGTCACATCGTGGGTGCCGTTGTGTAGGTTTTCGACCACGGCACCGATCTCTTCGACCGACGCCTGTGTGCGCTGAGCCAGGCTACGGACTTCATCGGCCACCACCGCAAAGCCGCGACCTGCATCACCGGCCCGTGCCGCTTCGATGGCGGCATTGAGGGCGAGCAGGTTGGTCTGCCGAGCGATAGAGAGAATGACTTCCATGACCGTGCCTATCTGTTGACTGCTCGACGACAATGCCTGCAGACGCATCATGCCTTTGCTCATGCCGGCGGCCAGGGCTTGGATGCCCTGGGCCGTGTTTTCGATCACGCGCACCCCATTGCCCGTGGCCTGGTCGGCATGCCGAGCAGCATCCGCTGCCTGCGCGGCGCTCCGGGCGGCATCCTGCGACGTCGCTGACATCTCGTGCAGGGCGGTGGCCATTTGTTCGAACTCGCGAATCTGCTGTTGCATACCGGCATGGGTGCGGCTGGCGACCTGAGCCGACTGGTCGGCCGTCTCGCGCGCGTTATGGACAGCCCCCTGCACCGCTGCGATCACCGGCTGCAATTGATCCAGGAACCGGTCGAAGGCGTTGCACACTCGGCCCAGTTCGTCTCTGGCCGGGTACGCCAAGCGCCGTGTGAGATCGCCTTCGCCATCGGCGATATCCTCCAGCATTCGTGCCACGCGCAGCAGGGGGCGGGTGACGCTGCGGGCCGTCAGCCACATCATTGCGCCCCCCAGTAGCGCCGCCGCAATGCCCAGGGCGAGTTCAAGCAGCAGGCTTCTGACGCGCTGCGTGTGCATCTGGTCCTTCAAGTTGACCACCGGGGCGGCCAAGACGTCTTTTGCGACGGTGACGACCACTCCCCACGGTGTTGCATCGGCAAACGGCCGGATCGGCACGATCACGCTGATTCGTTGCTCATTTTCCAGGGGCCGCACCTGTGCTTCGCGCATAGCCTTGAGCACATCGGCCGCCTGTGCGGGAATTATCGATTGCAACTGCTTGCCCAGTTGCTCCGGATGAAGGCTGTCACCGGCAATTACGCCCGCCGCGCTCACAATCGAAATGCCGCCCTGGCCGTCATAGATACTGGCGCTGGCTTTTTGAGCATTCCGTTGCAAGGTCTCCAGGCTGATGTCCAGGCCCAGCACAGCCACGACTTTACCGTTTTCAATCATCGGTATGGCAATCGTGGTGACCAGCCGCGCCGGCGCGCTTGAAGTGTCGATGTAGGGATCAAGCAGGCAGGCTTTGGCGTGGTCGCGGGCGCAGGTGAAGAAGGTGTTGAACGGCGCGCCACTGGGGCCTGGCGAGGTATCGGCCAAGAGCCTTTCATCGCCCGGGATCATTTCCAGCTTGCCGGGCGAGGGCTGCAGCCAGTACATCGAGAAGCGCCCGCTGTCGTTGCTGGCCAGCGTTGACTGGCCTTTGAATTCCGTATCGTGACCATCCAAGGCGTCGGGTTCGAAGGCAACGAACAGGCCCAGCAATTCGGGGCGTTCGGTAAGTGCCTTTTGCAGTACCTGGGCCAAGTCCTTTCTCAGTGCGCGGGAGGCCGCCGGGCTCTTGTCGGCGCTATCACGCAGGTGCATTACCTGACGACTGAGGCCTTGACCAAACTCGTACGTTTGGCTGAATCCCTGTTGGATGGCCAGGGCCTGGGATTGACCTTCGGCCTGCAGGTTGCCTTGGGCGGCCGTGAGCAACAGCTGGCCCGACGCGCCGAGCATTAAATCCTCACTGGTTTGGCGTTGCTCAAGGGACAGCCCCACAACCAGTGCCAGCACTGCGGCCAGGCAGACGCTTGCCAGCAAGGCGATCTTGTTTTGAATACTCAATACCAGGGTCATGATGTGTTGGATTCCGCAGCGCGTGGTTGATACCACAGGCTATCGGGCTCGGGCTGCAAACTATATGGGCTGGCGCCCTTGCACAAAGGCTTGGCGGCAGCAGACAAAATCATAGCCGTCCAGTGGATTTTTCCACGAGTTGGCGCGCTCTGTGCTTGGTCACTAAAAGTAGACTTTATTGTTACCTTAATCACGTGAAAAGCGCACTAATTTGGAGCGTCTCCCCGGGAGAATATCTATGAATGGTCAAGCGTTGTCGGCATGGAACGAAAGAGTGCATGCGGTCTGCGGTCGTTTCGAAACGCGCTATGACCACTGCCAGAGCCTTTTCATCGGGGATATGAAACAAACGCTGATGGGCAGCACGGCGGTTGCCCACATCCGCAGTAATGCCAATGTGATTGCCAAGGCGGGTCGGGCAAGCGTGCGGGATTCGGCGGGTCGGTGTTTCCTTGTGTTACAGCAGCAAGGTTCAATGGCCCTTGAGCTGGGGGACAGGGTGATTGACCTGCGCGCGGGTGACCTCGCCTTGCTCGACTTTTCCGAGGGCGTGAAAATGACTCCCCAGGGCTTGTTTTCCCATGTATCGATTCCTTTGCCGCGCGAGTTGTTCAAGGGCCTGGACCGTACCCGCTTCGGCAAGCTTTCGACTACGGGGGTCTGTGGTCAACTGCTTGGCACGCTGGTGCGTCAGGTTGCGGGAGGCGAACTGGCGCAGTGGTCTTGCCCGCAGGATGGTGACGGTGTGCAACGAGCATTGGTTGCCTTGCTTGAGTCAGTGCTGGAATACCGCGCCTGCGACCACTCGCCGGGATGGCAATTGCATGAAGTGCAATCGCTCATCCAGCAGCGACTCGACTCACCGCGGCTGTCGCCGGCGTCGTTGTCTGAAGAGTTGGGCATTTCCAACCGCCAGCTCTACAGGCTGTTCGAAGCCAGTGGCGACAGTGTTTGCCGGTACATTCTGCGTGAGCGGTTGTTGAAGGCGGCGCAGGATCTGCGCGACCCCGTTTGCGCGCATCGCTCGATCACCGAGATCGCCAGCTACTGGGGGTTTGCCGACTCGGCGCATTTTTCCAAGACGTTCAAAAAGCAGACGGGGCTGACACCGAGCACCTACAGAAGTCGCGGGCACTGAGCCTGGGGGCGGCGAGCCGCGCGGATGTGACTGCTTTAGTGTCGCATCCTCGCGGCTTTTTGTTGTCCGCGATTTGAGCGCAACCTGGCAATAATTTGCAAAATGCTGTCCAGCACGTCCAATCAATCGGCGCCCAACTGCATCAAAATTTCTGTGTGCCAGTTTAGAAACTGGCCCACAGCGATCTGATCCATTCATTCTTGAAACGGGTGCTCCATGAACAAGAAAATGTCGTCTTCTCTTGTGCTTCTGGCTGCTCTGGCCTGCGGCTCTGCCTACGCACATGCGCAATCGTCCGAACCGTTGCAGGCCATCATTGAGAGCAAGCTGGACGGCATTGCCGCCAGTTGGCCGAAGAAAGATGCCAAGACAGTTGTCGAGCAGGTCTACACCGAGCAGACCCAGATCACCGGCGAAGGGGTAGCGGAGCTTTATCAGGGCAAAGCGCAGCTTACCGGCCTGGTTCAGCATCTGATGGAGGGCTCCAAGAGCACCGTCATACATCTCAATCGCTTGGTGCAACTCAACGATGAGTCCGCCTACACCTGGGTGACGTGGGACGTGACTCCGGCAGGCAACGAGGCCCCCTTCAAGATGAAGAGCCTGTTTGTCTGGAAGAAAGAGCACGGTCATTGGTTCATCGTCGCAGACATGTTTGCCAATGGTGCAATCGCTCAGTGATAGAGGCTTGGTCAACACAATAATAATAACGGTGCGCCGCCGTGCGGCGCGCCAGGGAGCGCGCAAGTCATGAAACCAGGTTTGACGAATGTAATAGGGTGCTGCGTCTGCATCGCGGGGAGTCTTTGGTGCACTGTCGGGCAGGCCTATGTGCTGGTCGATGAGCCCGATCGCAGGTTGTCGCTGGATGTGAGTTCTACCGTGGGCGTTTTCCACAGCCAGAAAAATTATCAACAGTGGGGCAATCGCGCACCGGGGCATTCCAGCTGGCAGGAGGGCTACATCAAGTATGGCTTGAGCGGCAGTTTGACCAGCGATGATCTGGGGTCGGTGTTCGGTACGGTGAACCGCACCGCGTCGGCGACGTGGGGCGATGGTGATGCGGCAGGTTTTACCAATGGCACCGAGCGCACCGATAAATGGGAAGAGGCCTTTGCCGGCTGGCGCTCGGCTGATCTCTTTCCGGCGCTTGGCAAAGACGGTGTGGAAGTTTCCGCCGGCCGGCAGGCGATCCTGCTCGGTGACGGTTTTCTCGTCGCCGGTGACGGCATCAGCGCGGGCAGGGGCGTCGCAGACAACCGTTACAATCGTGGGGGCGGCTATTACATCACGCCTCGCCGTGCATTTGACCAGACTTTCTGGTTGAAGCTCGGTGGTCAGCAGGGACTGCATGGCTCGCTCGGCTGGTTCAAGTCGGACAACCCGATTCAGGCGAAAGTCGAGATGGCGTTTTCCACCCTTGAATACACTGCCGATATGGGAACGATTGGCCTGACATATCTGCATGGGCTTGGGGTTGATCGGAAGTTCGCGAGCGGTATTCAGGCGGACCGCGATGGCATGGATGTCTATAGCTTGCGCGCTACGGGAAATGCCGGCGTACCCGGGCTGTTCCTGTCATCGGAAATCGCTGTGCAAAACACCCGGCGGGGTAATGCCAAGGCGGGTTATGTCGAGGCAGCATGGACCTTCGCCGATCTGCCGGGCAAGCAGACACTGGGGTATCGCTTCAGTCGGTATGGGGTCGAATGGGACTCTCTTCTCTATGGCTTCAGCCGTGGTTACGGTACCTGGTTCCAGGGCGAAGTTGCCGCCAACTATGCAGGACCCTTTGGCGCCAATACCACGATCCAGCAAGTGTACTGGCGCGCGCAGCCGTACGAGACACTCGCGGTGAACGTTCTGGCTTATGATTTTCGTAACCAGCGTACCCGTGGTGCCATTGACAGTTCGGGGCGTGAGCTGGATTTCATCCTGGACTGGTCGGTGACACCCACTATCACGCTGTCGCCCATGCTGGGTCTCTACGACCCGCGCAAAGATGCGGATCATGGCGGCGCGCAGTTGGGGGATGACAAGCTCAATGTGTATAGCGCGGTGTTGATCTCGACCCGGTTCTGATCCTTTAGCCAGTTGAGTGCGGCGGGCCGATGCGTGTCTGCCGTACTCGTTCACAAGTAATGTGGGAGGCCCCGCCAAATCATCAACTTGGCGCTGTCGCGCATCAAACTGGGGCTTCTGTGGCGAGCGGGCTTGCCCCGCGTTGGGGTGCGAAGCGCCCCCAATGAAGACGAATGCGGTGTATCAGACATTCCTCTGCGGTTGGTTTTGGGGCTGCTTCGCAGCCCAACGCGGGGCAAGCCCGCTCGCCACAAGAATGCAGTTGTCTGAAATACTTATGCAAGATTCAAGATTTCAGAATGAAATTTTAACCCTTGAAAAATCAATAGGTTATTTTGAGTTTGATAAGAGCGGGCTTGCTCGCGAATGCGGTTTCTCAGTCAATACATGTGCTGACTGTTTCACCGCATTCGCGAGCAAGCCCGCTCCCACATTTGGATCTCTATCTATCAGGTAGATAGAGATCTGCTTTTGATCTGCCCCACAAGTTTTTTCGTGTCAGTAGCGGATAATCACCGATTTCAGCTCAGTGTAATCGTCGATAAACGCACTGCCGAACTCACGCCCGACACCCGACGCCTTCATCCCGCCAAACGGCACGCTGGGGTCGACGAAGGTGTGCATGTTGACCCACACCGTGCCCGCTTCGATTTGCGGGATCAGGCGCAAGGCCTTGGACAGGTCGTTGGTCCAGATACTGGCGGTGAGGCCGAACGGGCTGTCGTTCATCAGCTCGACTAATTCTTCTTCATCGTCGAACGCCAGCACGCACACCACCGGGCCGAAGGTTTCCTCGTGCAGCAGCGGGTCGTCCTTGCCGGTGGCCACGATCAGCGTCGGCTCGACGTAGTAACCGGCGCGGTCCACGGCGCGCGCGCCGCACACCACTTGGTTGCTTTGCAGGGCACGCTCGAAAAAACCGAGGATTTTGTCGAAGTGCGGCTTGTTCGACAGCGGGCCGAACTGTGCGTGTTCATCCAGGGGTGAACCGATGATCATCTGCGACAGCATCGCCGCCATCTTCTGTGTCACTTGCTCGACGAGTGAGCGGTGCACGAACAAGCGCTCGGGTGATGCGCACACCTGGCCCTGGTGCACATAAGCCGCTTGTACGAAGCGCGCCACGGCGTCATCGACATTGGCGTCGGCCAACAGCGCGGCGGCGTTCTTGCCGCCCAGCTCCAGGGTCACACGGGTCAGGTCGGCTCCCATGGCGGCCTTGCCCACGGCAATGCCGGTGGGCACCGAGCCGGTGAACGACACCTTGCGCACCTGCGGATGTGCAATCAGTTGCTGACCGACCTGGCCACGGCCGTTGACCACGTTGATCACACCCGCCGGAATCCCGGCCTCAATCGCCAGCTCCGCCAGGCGCAGCAGGGACAGCGGCGTGTATTCGCTGGGTTTGAGCACGACGCAGCAGCCGGTGGTCAGCGCGGCGCCGAGTTTCCACACGCCGATCATCAACGAGAAGTTCCATGGCACGATGGCCGCCACCACGCCGACCGGCTCGCGCAGGGTGTAGGCGCTGTAGTGCTCGCCGTCCATGGAGGGAAACGACGGGGTCATGGTCTGGCCGCCGATTTTGGTCGCCCAGCCCGCGAAGTAACGCAGGAACACTGCGCTCTGGCCCACTTCGATATGCCGCGACAGGTTGATCGATTTGCCGGAACTCACGGTTTCCAGTTGCGCCAGCTCTTCGCCGTTGGCCTCGATCAGATCGGCCAGGCGGTTGAGCAGAACGCCGCGCTGGTAGGGCGTGACCTTTGCCCAGGCGTCCTTGAAGGCGGCGGAGGCGCTGTTGACGGCCAGGTTAACGTCCTCGGCCTGGGCGTCACGCAACTGCGCGACGGTCTCGCCGGTACCGGGGTCGACGATGCCGATGCGTTGCGCCGACGCGCTGGTGTGCACGGCGCCATCGATGAAGTTGGAATGGTCGCGGCCCAGGAAAGCAACGACTGAGGGCAATAAGGCAATGTGCATGGCGGCGCTCCAATGAAGGGTTCGTCGCGCCCGTCGGGCGCTCGAAAGACCTCTGCATTAAAAGCCGATACACGCCTGGCTGCTTGTTCGAGCCTGCCAGGGAATTGGTGATGCGCGACAGGCTGTGTCGCGGCTGGCCTAGGGTTCGCCGAGGTTGTTGAACACCGTTTCGAGCATGCGGTTCAGGCGCTGGATCTGCGCTTCGGTCATGCCGTTGAAACTGCGCTTGAACACATCACCGGTGGCCACTTGGATGCGTTCGATCGCTTCGCGCCCCTGCGCGGTGATGCGCACTTGAGTGACGCGGCCATCGTCCTCGCAGGGCGCGGTGTCCACCAGGCCGTCTTCCTTCATGCGATACACCGTTTTGGTGATGGTGGAAAGCTTGGCGATGGCGTGGGTGGAAATTTCCGAAATACTCGACTGGCCGTTCTCCTTGAGGATGAACAACACCCGCCAGCGCGGGATGTCCAGGCCGATTTTCTTCAGGGCCTTTTCCATGTACTGGCTGTAGCGGCCATGCACCATGGCGAGCCAGTAGAACGGAAAATCTTCTTTGTGAAAGTCTTCACTGCCGGGGTCGTAGCGGCCTGCGTGTTTTTTTGGTGGGCTCATGATGTGCTCATGTCGAGGGAGGCGAGCAATCATAGACTTTTCTCGTGAATTGGGCACGGTTATTGATCTGTGCGGTCCAGGCCGACAGTCAGAAATATAATTGACAATTCACGTAATATTCGGTGAGTGTGAAAAAGGAAAGGGCGCATCGGGCGTCCCCATTCCTTAATTCGCACTGAAGGTAACGTGACATGACCCTGGTGATTGAACAGCTTTCCCTTGGCGGCGATGGGCCGACCGTAATGGTCAAGGACACCATCGATATCGCCGGCCTGCCTACCCGTGCCTCGAGCCAGGCCCTGGACGACGCGGCGCCGGCCACCGCCCACGCCGATGTGGTGCAGGCCCTGCTGGACAAGGGCTGCCGCCTGGTGGCCAAGACCAGCCTGCACGAGCTGGCATTCGGCACCACAGGGATCAATCACTGGGCCGGCACCGCGCCGAACCCGCGTTTTCCCGGGCGTATTCCTGGCGGTTCCTCCAGCGGTTCGGCAGCCGCCGTGGCCGCCGGGCTGACGGATTTCTCCCTGGGCACGGACACGGGCGGCTCGGTACGCATTCCCGCCTGCTGTTGTGGCGTGTTCGGTTTTAAGCCGACGTTCGGCCGGATCAGCCGCCGTGGCGTGATGCCGACGCACAGCAGCCTTGATTGCGTCGGCCCGTTTGCCGCGAGCCTGCCGATGCTGGTCACGGCCATGCAGGCAATCGACCCTGCCTTCAAGCCGGCACCGGCGCCGGCCGCGCCGCGCCTGGGCATTGTGAGCGTGCAGGCCAGCGCAGCGGTACAGCGCGTGATCGACGCGACCATCGCTGGCAGCCGACTGCCCACCGAAACCCTCACGCTGCCCAGCCTCAAGGCGGCCTATGACGCCGGCATGGTGGTGATCAACCGCGAGACCTTCAATGCCTGCGGGCACCTGCTGGACACCGGCAAGGTGGGCGCCGACATCGCCGCGCGCCTGGCGGCCGCCGGCAACACCACGGCGGCCGCGCTGGCCGAGGCCGAGCAGGTGCGCCTGCGCTTCACCGCCGAGGTCGATGCGGCGCTGCAGCAGGTCGATGTGCTGGTGCTGCCGACCATGCCGGAGTTCCCGTTGACCCTGGCCGAGGCGACCGACACCCAGGCAGTGCTGGGCATGACTGCTTTCGTGCGCCCGTTCAACCTGTCGGGGCACCCGGCGTTGAGCATCCCGTTGGCCAGTGCCGAGGGCCTGCCGGTTGGCCTGCAATTGGTCGGGGCCAAGGGCGCGGATGAGCAACTGCTGGCCATCGCCGGTCGCCTGCTTGAGCGCCTGTATAGCGGGCATGAGGTGTGAGATGAGCACAACCATTCCCCGCCTGGACCTGGAACAACGCCTGCGCCGTTTTGAAATCCAGGACAGCGCGCGCGCCTGCATGAACCGCTACATGGTGCTGTGTGATGCCCTGGACGCCCACACGCCGCTCGACGAACTGGCCGGCCTGTTCACCGAGGATGCGGTGTGGGAGGGCAAGGGCGCCAGGTACGCCCAAAGCTTCGGTGGCTATCGCGGGCGCGCAGCCATTGCCGCGATGTTCGCCGGCTACATGAAAACCCCGGCGCACTTTGCCCTGAACGTGCACTTTCTGACCAGCGAGCTGATTGAGGTGCGGGCCGACACCGTGCTCGGCAGCTGGGTGATGTTGCAGACCTCCACCTTCGCCAGCGGCGTTTCCCATCTCAACGCCGCGCGCCTGAGCGTGCGCTTTGCCGAGGAAGACGGGCAGTGGCGCATGGCGCATTTCCAGACCGAAAACCTGTTCAGCCGCCCGGTGCAGGCATGGAACAGCGATGCCGAGCTGCCGGTGCCCAAGCCTGCCGCACAGTGAGCGATAGCGCTCACGGATAACCCCTGACTTTCATGTTCCGCGACTGCCGATAACGGCGGTCGCGCTGTGCGCGTGGCGCCTGGAGATTGCTGTGAAACTGTTCGAATTGTTGACCTTCACCCTGCGTGTACGCACTGTGCCGCAAGCCTTGCCGCGTCTGGAGCAGAGCTTGCGCGAGGCGGGCGAGGGCGTGCATTTGATGGGCTGCTGGGTGTCGGAAATCGGCTCGCAGAATCGTATCGCGGTGCTGCGCGGGTTCGACGATGGCGGCTGCCGAGAACGCGAACGCGAGCGCTATCTGCTGGCGTCCGATGGCTTTGCGATTGGTGAATATCTGCTTGAACAGCAAGTGGATGATTACAGCGCCTTCGACTTTGTCGAACCGCTGCCTCCCGGGGTTCATGGCCCGTTCTATGAGTTACGCGAATACAACCTCGTGCCCAGCGGGCTGGTACCGACGTTGCGCGGTTGGGGCAAGGCCGTGGAGCGGCGCACCGGGCCGGACTATTCCCAGGTGTATGCCGCTTTCTATGCCACCAGCGGGCAGATTCCGCGCTATCTGCACATCTGGCCCTACAACTCGCTGGAGCAGCGTCTTGAAGTGCGCACCCGCGCCGTGGCCGAAGGCGCCTGGCCGCCGGAAAATTCCGCGCCGCAACTGCTGCAGATGCATTCCACGGTGTACCTGCCGGCACCGTTCTCGCCGTTGCGCTGAAAAATGGCACAGATCCAGTGTGGGAGCGGACAAGCCAATTCCCACTTTTTTTGGAAAAAAATAAATTAATCTAAAAAACATCTAGAAGATGTCCAAGGTTCAATCCAGGGCATTGCTCAATAAAAACAGAGGCATAAGCCACTATTTCTTTGTTTTTTCCGCAAGCTTTTACGTGATTAGTGGTGTTTATAAGCACGATAATTCAATTGACAATTCACGTAATTGCGCTCAAATTCTCTCCAACGGCACCCACAAAAACAAAGGTAACCACTATGCCGATCCATCGCCCTCGCTCCGCCCCGCGTCTCAGCTCGACGCTGACTTCCTGCCCAGCCCAATACCGTTTCTGACAACGGAGTTAATCTATGCATTCGCTTAAAAAACCAGCGGTTGGCACGGTGAGCTCGCTTGCCAGTGGCCCCGCCTTCGAAGCCTTGCTTGTCGATGTGCGCGAACGTGCCCGAGCCGGTGAATTCGACGGTCAGCGCCACATTTCGCAGGACGTGATCGAGGCCTTCAAACAGCACGGCGTGTACCGGGCGCTGGTGCCCAAGCGCTTCGGTGGCCTGGAATGTTCGCCGGCCGAGTTCTGCCAGGTGATCGAGCGCATCGCCCAGGCCGACGGCTCTGCCGGCTGGGTCGCCAGTTTCGGCATGAGCCCGGTCTACCTGGCGGCATTGCCGCTCGAGAGCATCGCCAAGGTGTATGCCAACGGTCCGGACGTGGTGTTCGCCGGCGGCATCTTCCCGCCGCAACCGGCTGAAGTGGTCGAGGGCGGTTTTATGGTCAATGGTCGCTGGAAATACTCCAGCGGCTCCCTGGGCTCCGATATCGTCGGTGTCGGCATCGCCCCGAAAAACGGCGATACCTTCGGTCTGCCGCGCATTGCGGTAATACCGCGCAGTGCGATCCGCGTCGACGAAACCTGGGACACCGTCGGCCTGCTGGGTACCGGCAGCCACGACCTGGTCGCCGAAAATGTGCGGGTCAGTGAGGAGTGGACCTTCGTGCGCGGCGGCCTGCCCAACCTGGACGAACCGTTCTTCCGCTACCCATCGCTGTCATTCGCCACCCAGGTGCTCTCGGTGGTTGGTCTCGGCGTGGCGCGTGCCGCACTCGATGCCCTGGCCGACATGGCCAGCGGGCGTGTCTCGGTCACTGGCGCCCCGGCGATTGCCGATCGGCCCCTGGCCCAGGTCGACATTGCCCGGGCGGAAGCCGAGCTGCGTGCCGCGCGGGCGTTCTTCTACGAATCCATCGAACACGCCTGGGATTACGTGCTGGCCGGCGACGCGGTGCCCGTGGCCGCGACCAACCTGCTGCGGTTGTCGTCGACCCATGCCACCCGTGTCGCCGCCGAGGTGGCGCGTACCGCGCAGATGCTCTCGGGCATGAGCGGCGTGTACAACGACAGCCCGCTGGCGCGCTGTGTCAACGACGCCCAAGTGGTGACCCAGCACGCGTTCATGGGCGACATCACCTATCAAAACGCCGGAGCCATGTTCTTCGGCAAACAGCCTTTGCCCGGCTATCTCTAACCGTCGAGGAAATAAAATGAGCGATAAAAAGACCTTGCGCGTGCTGTTCTGCATGGGCATCAACCAGAATTTTTTCGATGCCGCGCGCGATGAGCAATTGCAGGTGTGGGCAGCGTTCAGTGCAATGTGGAACGGTATCCACGACCTCGCCGGCGTCAAGGTGCTGGGCAACATGGATGACGACCAGAGCATGGTCGGGCCTTCCGATGGCTTCCCGTGGACCACTTACCTGCTGGCCGACGTGCCGGACATCGAGGCCGTGCACGCCGCCTGCAACCTGTTTCGCACCACGCCGGTGGGCGATGGCCCTTACAAGCTGTGGCGCTACACCAAGGTTGAAGCCCGGGTTGGGCGCGAGCTGATCATTCAGCGCACTTGATGCCGACGAGGACATTCCCATGAGCAAGCTGATTCCCGCTGTAAACCTTGAGGTCGACCCCGCCGACCTGGTGCAGGCCGACCGCGTCCACACCTCGATGTACACCGACGCACAATTGTTCGACGCCGAGCTGGAAAAGATTTTCTACAGCACCTGGATCTGGGTCGCCCACGCAAGCGAGATTCCCGACAACGGCAGCTACAAGACCACCTATATCGGCAAGCAGCCGGTGATTGTGGTGCGTGACCGCAAGAAAGACGTGCACGTGCTGCTCAACCGCTGCCGCCACCGTGGCGCCACCGTGTGTGAACACAAAAAAGGCAAGACCAACAGCTTCGTCTGCCCGTACCACGGCTGGGGCTATGCGCTCGATGGCTCGCTGCGCGGTATTCCGCACCCGGAGAGCTACGGCGACTGCATCGACAAGGCCGAGCTGCCGCTGGTCAGCCTGCGCACGGAAAGTTATGCCGGCATGATCTTCGCCACCTTCAAGGACGACATCGAGCCGCTGGAGGACTACCTCGGCGCCGCCAGGAAATGGATGGACCTGTTCATGAAACAGGGCGCCGGCTACGGCATCAAGGTCCCGGGCGAGCACCGTTTCCGCTTCCCGGGCAACTGGAAGATCCAGCTGGAAAACACCACCGACGCCTACCACTTCCCGTTGGTGCACAAGAGCTTTCTGTCGTCGGTGGACGAGCAGACCCTTGAGCTGTTCGATTTCGTCAAGGGCCCCGGTTACGTCGAGGACCTGGGCAACGGCCACAGCGTGATGGTGATGATTCCCGACCTGGTCGACCTCGAAGCCGACCTTGATAAGCCCATCCCCGAGCGCTTCGAAGGGCTGGCGGCCGAGCTGCGTGACGAAGGCATCGAGGAGCAGCAGGTGCGCCGCATCGTGCGCGCGGTGGGCGGCACCGGCTTCAATCTCAACCTGTTCCCCAACGTCGCCTGCTCGATGGCGTTTTTCCGGGTGCTGCAACCGATCTCGGTGACCGAGACCGAAATTCACCATTCGGTGATCACCATGGACGGCGGTCCGGCCGTGGCCAACCGTTATCGCCTGCGCCTGCATGAACACTTCCAGGGCCCGATGGGCTTCGGCACGCCGGACGATTCCGAGGCCTGGGAACGGGTACAAAAGGGCGCCAGCGCCGGTGAAGACCTGTGGATCATGCTCAACCGCGGCCTGCCCGGCGAGCAAGCCAGTGCAGACGGGCTGGTATCCGACGTGAGTGCCGAAACCGGTATGCGCGCCGCCTATCAGCAGTGGAAAAAGATGATGTCGGCCTGATCCGTGGAGAACCTTATGAACCTGCAATTACTGCAAGAAGTGACCGCTTTCATCTGGCAGGAAGGCGACATGCTCGACCACGGTGAGTACGAGGGCTGGTTGAAGATGTGGACCGAGAAGGGCACCTACATCATTCCCATTGACCCCAGGGAAACCGACTTCGAGAACACCCTCAACTACGCCTACGACGACCATCATATGCGTGAGCTGCGGGTGCAGCGCCTGACCGGCGGCGAATCGATCTCCACCAGCCCGCAGCCGCGCACCGTGCGCATGCAGTCGCGGTTCCGGGTGTTGGCCGATGACGGCGCGCAGGTGACTGTGCGTTGCGCGCAGAACATCCGTGAGTTCCGCAAGGAAAGCCTGAAGTTCTACAGCGCCGACCTTACCTACCAACTGATCCGCAGCGAGGGGAGCTTCAAGATCCAGCGCAAAGTGATCAGCCTGATCAACAGTGACGATGCCCTTGCCGGTATCGGCTACATCCTTTAAGGAGCGCCGACATGAGCCAGATCGCATTGGTGACCGGCGCGGGCCAGGGCCTGGGGCAGCATTTCTGCGCCAGCCTGCTGCGGGCGGGGTACTCGGTGGTGGTCACCGACCTCAACCTTGCCGCCGCACAAGCCTGCGCCAAACAGTTGGACCCGGCCGGCGAGCGCACGCTGGCGCTGCAACTGGATGCCGGCAGCAAGGCCGATTTCGAAGCGGGCCTGGAGCAGGTGCTGGCGCGTTTCGGCACCCTGCACGTGGCGGTCAATAACGCTGCCGTGACCAAAACCACGCCGCTGATGCAGATCAGCCCCGAGGAATTCGATGCCGTGGTCGGCCTGAACCTGCGCAGCGTGTTCCTCGGCTGCCAGGTGCTGGGCGCGCACATGGCCGAGACCGGTTATGGACGCATCATCAACATGGCTTCCCTGGCCGGGCAGAACGGCGGCACCGCGACCGGCGCGCATTATGCCGCGAGCAAGGGTGGCATCGTGACGCTGACCAAGATCTTCGCCAAGGAGTTCGCCGCACGCGGGGTGACGGTTAACGCTATTGCTCCAGGCCCTATCGAGTCGGCGGCAGTGCGCGCGGCGATTCCGGCCGAGCGTCTGCCGGGCCTGCTGGCCAATATTCCGGTGCAACGCCTGGGCGATGCGGATTTTCTCGGTGACTTGATTGTGCAGTTGGCACGGCCCGAAGCCTATTTCACCACCGGGGCGACCTGGGATGTGAATGGCGGCCTGTTCATGCGCTGACTGATAACGGCCGCCACGGCGGCCTTTGCGAACTCCATGGAATAACGGCCATGACTGAAGAACTGTTGGACGTAGTCGTGCGCAAGCGCGAGCTGCAAGGGGACGGCGTTGTCGTCCTGGACCTGACCCGTCGTGACGGCGCGCCGCTGCCGGTGTTCGATGCCGGTGCGCACGTCGATATCCATATCGGGCCGGGGCTGGTGCGCCAGTACTCACTGTGCAGCAATCCTGCCGACCCTAGCCTGTATCGCCTGGGTGTGCTCAGGGACCCGGCTTCGCGGGGTGGTTCGGTCGGGGTGCACGACACCCTGCTCGAAGGCCGCGAGGTGCAGATCAGTGTGCCGCGTAACCTGTTTCCACTGGCCGCCGGGGCGACGCGTTCTGTGTTGCTGGGTGGCGGTATCGGTGTCACGCCGATGATCGCCATGGCCTATGCGCTGCACACGGCCGGCCAGACCTTCGAACTGCACTACTGCGGGCGTGAGCGTGGGCGCAGTGCGTTCCTCGCGGAACTGGCCAGCGCACCGTTTGCCGCGCAGGTGTTCACCCACTTCGATGACGAAGGGGCCGAGCAGAAGCTCGATCTGGCCAAGGTGCTGGGCAAGGGTGAGGCCGGCGTGCACATGTATACCTGCGGCCCCGCAGGCTTCATGGACTGGGTGATCCAGGGCGCGCGCAAGCAGGGCTACAGCGAGTCGCACATCCACAAGGAATATTTCCAGGTGGACGTGGACAGCTCGGGTGGCAGCTTTGAAGTGGTGGCCGCACGCAGCGGCAAGACTGTGCAAGTGGCCGAAGGGCAGAGCATTCTCGCCGCGCTGGCGCAGGTGGGCATCAAGATCGAGATCTCCTGCGAGCAGGGGGTGTGCGGGACCTGCCTGTGCGACGTGCTCGAAGGCGAGCCGGACCATCGCGACGTGTACCTCACGGACGATGAAAAGGCCGGCAATGACCAAATTCTAGTGTGCTGTTCACGAGCCAAATCCAAAAAACTCGTGCTGGATATCTGAGGGGAACGACCATGGTAGACATAGGCAGCTTTCGCAATGCAATGGCCATGCTCGGCGGCGCCGTGACGGTCATCACCACCGATGGCGAGGCGGGCCGGTTCGGCTTTACCGCCTCGGCGGTGTGCAGCGTCACCGATTCACCGCCCACGCTGTTGGTGTGTATGAATCGATCTTCGCATTCCAACGAGCACTTCAAGCGTAATGGCGCGGTGTGCGTGAACATTCTGCGTGGCGATCACCAGGACATGTCCGGGGCGTTCGCGAACCGGGCGCTGAGCATGGATGAGCGCTTCGCCGTGACGCAGTGGACCACCCTGGAAAGCGGTGCGCCAGTGATGCTCGACGCGCTGGTCAACTTCGATTGCCGTATCGCGCAGGTACACGAAGTGGGATCCCACAGTATTTTCTACTGCGAGATCCAGACCATCCGCCAGGGTGAGGCGGAGGAGGGCCTGGTGTATTTCAACCGCGCCTATCACCGCCTGGGTGAAGCCTCCAAGGCTTGCTGAATGCCACGTTCGCTGGAGGGGCGAACGGCAGCCGAATTCAGACAAACCCGGCCAGAGGAACTCAGATCAATTCTTCCACCAAGTGCAGGCAATGTGTAAGCCCCGGCGACTGGTCATTCACCCGCCGGCTCAGAATGATCGGCGAGGTCGCGGTGGCTTCCACAATCGGCGTATAACCTATATCTGCCCGATGCAGCACCTGCACCGAGGCCGGCACCAGGGTTACGCCCATGCCCGCGCCGACCAGGCCGATGGCGGTTTGCAGTTCGTTGGTCCATTGCGCCACCTTGAGGCTCAGGCCATGGGCGTCGAACAGCGCGATCACGTGGTCGGCATAACTGGGACGCGGGTTGCCTGGGTACAGCACAAAAGGCTCTGTGGCCAATTGGGCGAGGGTGGCGGGGGCGGCGAGCAACGGGTGGCCGGCGGGCAATACGGCGACCAATCGATCTTCCACCAGTACGCGCTGGACGATAGCCGGATCGTCGATGCGGATTCGCCCGAACCCCACATCGATCCGCCCGGCCTTGAGGGCTTCGACCTGCTGCAAGGTGGTCATCTCCGACAGCCCCAATTCCAGCTCCAGCGCCTCGTGGGTGCGCAGCCGCCGAATCAGTTCCGGCAACACGCCATACAGGGTCGACGGCGCAAAGCCGATGCCCAGCCAGGTCTTCTCGCCCTGGCCGATGCGCCGGGTGTTGGCGCATACCTTGTTCAGTTGTTCCAGCAACACATTGGCGTGCTCATAGAAAAACCGCCCGGCCTCGGTCAGCCGCAGCGGTCGACCGCGTTCGAGCAGAATCACCCCCAGCTCATCCTCCAGTTGCTGGATCTGCCGGCTCAAGGGCGGCTGGGCAATGTGCAGGCGTTCGGCGGCGCGGGTGAAGTTAAGGGTTGCCCCCAGCACCTGGAAATAACGCAGATGACGTAATTCCATGATCACTCCTTTCATACCCTAAGGGTATTGTTCGAGACCCATTCTATATTGGATGCCTTGAAAGATAGGGAACAGAATCGGCTTAAATCTAAAAAGAACTCAACAGGTATCACCATGCCCATTTGCGCCATAGAGTCGATCGAGACGATCATCGTCGACCTCCCCACCATTCGCCCGCACAAGCTGGCGATGCACACGATGCAGAACCAGACCCTGGTGATCATCCGCGTGCGCTGCGCCGACGGTATCGAAGGCATTGGCGAGTCCACCACCATTGGTGGCCTGAGCTACGGCAATGAAAGCCCCGACAGCATCAAGGTCAACATCGATCGCCATTTTGCGCCGCTGCTGATCGGCCAGGACGCCAGCAATATCAATGCGGCCATGTTGCGCCTGGAGCGCAGCATTCGCGGCAACACCTTCGCCAAGTCCGGTGTCGAAAGCGCCTTGCTCGATGCGTTGGGCAAACGTCTTAACCTGCCGGTCAGCGAACTGCTCGGCGGTCGCGTGCGCGATGCGTTGCCGGTGGCCTGGACCCTGGCCAGCGGCAACACTGAAAAGGACATTGCCGAGGCCGAGAAGATGCTCGACCTGCGCCGCCACCGCATCTTCAAATTGAAGATCGGTGCCGGTGAGGTCGACCACGACCTGGCCCACGTGATCGCAATCAAAAAGGCCCTGGGCGACCGCGCCAGTGTGCGCGTGGACGTCAACCAGGCGTGGGACGAAGCGGTGGCATTGCGCGCGTGCAAGGTGCTGGGCGACAACGGTATCGACCTGATCGAGCAACCGATTTCACGCTATAACCGCGGCGGTATGGCGCGGCTCAATCTGTCGAGCCCGGCGCCGATCATGGCGGATGAATCCATCGAATGTGTCGAGGACGCCTTCAACCTGGCCCGTGAAGGCGCGGCGTCGGTGTTCGCCCTCAAGATCGCCAAGAACGGCGGCCCCCGCGCGGTGTTGCGTACGGCTGCGATAGCAGAAGCCGCGGGCATCGCCCTGTACGGCGGCACCATGCTCGAGGGCGGTATCGGCACCCTGGCTTCGGCGCATGCCTTCCTCACGCTGAACAAGCTGGCGTGGGACACAGAGCTGTTCGGCCCGCTGCTGCTGACCGAGGACATTCTTGCCGAACCGCTGGTGTATCGGGATTTCCACCTGCATGTCTCAACCGCCCCGGGCCTGGGCCTGACCATCGATGAGGAGCGTTTGGCGTTCTTCCGTCGTGACAAACACTGAGAGGCACGTGCCATGTTGTTCCATGTAAAAATGACCGTGAACCTGCCCCTGGACATGAACCCCGAGCGCGCGGCCAGCCTCAAGGCCGATGAGAAAGCCCTGGCACAGCGTCTGCAACAGGAGGGTAAATGGCGCCACCTGTGGCGTATCGCCGGACACTACGCCAACTTCAGCGTATTTGATGTCGACAGCGTGCAAGACCTGCACGACCTGCTGATGCAACTGCCGCTCTTCCCTTATATGGCCATCGAAGTGAATGCCTTGTGCCGGCATCCTTCGTCGATCCATGAAGATGACCGCTAAGCCTGTCATTCACCCAATAATTACAAGATGAGGAACGCACCATGTCCATCCGACTGTCACAGACCGCCCACGCTCAACAGTTTCTTGAAGAGGCCAGCGGCAACCTTAACGATGGCGGCAACCCGCGCACCAAGGCGTTGGTGTACCGGATTCTGCGCGACACCGTGAACATCATCGAAGACCTGGAGGTGACCCCCGAAGAATTCTGGAAGGCGGTCAACTACCTCAACGAACTGGGCAAGAACCAGGAAGCCGGGCTGCTCGTCGCCGGGCTGGGCCTGGAGCATTACCTGGACATGTTGATGGACGCCGCCGATGTCGAGGCCGGCAAGACTGGTGGCACCCCGCGTACCATCGAAGGCCCGCTTTATGTGGCCGGTGCGCCGTTGTCCAGGTACGAAGCGCGGCTGGATGATGGGACCGATGCCGCAGTGCCACTGTTCATGCGTGGCCAGGTGCGCGACACCGACGGCAATCCCCTGGCCGGTGCGATTGTCGATGTGTGGCAGGCCAACACCGGCGGCACGTATTCCTGGTTCGACAGCAGCCAATCGGAGTTCAACCTGCGCCGCCGCATCGAGACCGATGCCCAAGGCAACTACCGTTTTCGCAGCATCGTGCCATCAGGCTATGGCTGCCCGCCGACCGGTCCGACTCAGCAGTTGCTTGACCAGCTGGGGCGTCATGGGCAGCGGCCGGCGCATATCCATTTCTTTATCTCGGCCCCGGGTTATCGTCACCTGACCACGCAGATCAACCTGTCGGATGACCCGTACCTGCACGATGACTTTGCGTATGCGACACGGGATGAACTGATCGCCGAAATCCGCTTCAGCGACGATCAACAGCTGGCGCAGGAGTTGGGCGTGCAAGGGCGCTTTGCGCAGATTGATTTTGACTTTGAGCTGCAGGTGGCCGCTGCGCCGGTAGAGCAGCAGCGCATGCAGCGCGTTCGTGCGCTCGAGGATTGAGCGCGAACAAAAATGTGCGCATGGATTGCTCGCGGTAGTTGTGGATCGGTTAGCGAGCGGTCGAACGGGTTGTTTGGCTGGGTCGCTGCGCAGCGGCAAACGGGCGGCGGCGATCATGAGCTTGATCCAGTCTGCGCGGGTCAATGGTCATTGATCCGTATGTATATCTGAAAAACGTTCTCACGCGCCTGCCGACTCAGCGGGCGAGTGAAATTGATCATATGCCGCCAGGTTTGCCTCCCATTTGCACCGGATGGGTGAGCAATCGCGAATGGCGATTCCTGATAAACACCAGCGTGGCTTTGGTTGGCTTTCAGTGTAATTCCACATTTGATCCGGAGGGAGGGTCCAGAACTCAATCGTCAAGAGGCTGGCTATCAGCGAGGCTAACCGGTAAATCCGAATTGGCTGACGGTCATGGATCTTTTCTAGCCGGTTATCCATTCCTCACGCTGATGAGCGTCTGATGGCGCTCGTTTCCCGAGGATCCTTCCGGCATCTTGTGCAGGAGGAAGTCCAAACACCCGTAAATAATCCCTGCTGAATTGTGTCGCACTTTCATAGCCGACCTCGAAGGCAGCCGCCATGACACTCTTGGCGTGGGCCACCATCAGTGTTCTAGCCTGGAGCAGACGAACCCGTTTTTGATACTGCAAAGGACTCAAGCTGGTGACTGCCTTGAAGTGGCGATGAAACGCCGAGACGCTCATTGATGCTCGTTGCGCCAAGCGTTCCACACCAATGGGCTGCGCGAAGTCACGGCGGATCCACTGGATCGCCATGTTGACTCGGGCCATCGCCGTATCGGGCGCTGCGATCTCCCGCAGCATCCAGCCATGGGGACCCTGGAGCACACGAAAGATGATTTCCCGTTCATAAACCGGGGCCAAGGCTGCGATGGCGTCCGGATCGCCCATCAATCGCAACATTCGCACCCAAGCATCCATCAGATCGGTCGTGACTGGAGCTACTGAAAACCCGAGATTGTTCTCAGGACGGCTGACAGGTTTGGGCAGGTCTTCAAACAGCGCCGACAACACAATTGGATCGAGAGTAAGGCTGACTGCCAAGTAAGGTTCTCCCGATACGCTTGGATGAACAGACCCCACTGCCGGCAAATCAATGGACATGACGAAATAGGTCGCAGGGTCATATCGAAGCGTCCGATCCCCCACGCTCATGCTTTTACTGCCTTGCAGGATCACATTGATCATCGGGTCATAGACCGCCGCCAGCATGTGTTCGGGGATCTTGCCCTTGACCATGGCCACGCGCGGAATGCCCGTTTCGGTGCGGCGATTTTCAGCCTTGGTCGCGAGCGACCTGAGTTCATTCAGTTGATTGTCCATGCCGGGCATGCTGACGGCAGAACGCTGCGCCACGCAAGCGAAAAGCAGAAACAGGCAGGTTTCAAGTTGAAATGGGCACGACCCTGGCGATCATGATGAGTACTGTGGGGCCACCTATAAGCCACAGAGGAACATCAAATGAGCGTCATCGTCATTACCGGCGGCAGCCGTGGAATCGGTGCCAGTGCAGCCGAGTACATTGCTCGGCGCGGTAGGGGTGTCATCCTGACCTACAACGCTGATTCCCAGGCCGCTGCCTCAGTCGTGGAACGCATCGAGCGCGTCGGTGGCAAGGCTGTCGCCCTCAAGCTCGACGTGTCTGATGTAGGCAGCTTCGAAGCGTTTCGCGAGTCAGTGGTACTGACCTTGCGGGACACCTGGAACGCCACCTTGCTGGATGGCCTGGTCAACAATGCCGGGTACGGTCTGTTCAATCCCTTGGCAACTGTCACCGAAGCGCAGTTCGATAGCCTGTTCAACGTGCACCTCAAGGGGCCGTTTTTTCTCACTCAAACCCTACTGCCGCTGTTCGCGGAAAATGCCAGTATTGTCAACCTGACCAGTGCCACTACCCGCGTCGCCACCGCTGGCGTGGCACCCTATGCTGCCTTCAAGGGCGGGCTTGAGGTGCTCACCCGTTACATGGCCAAAGAATTCGGCGATCGGCGCATACGGGCCAACGCGGTATCCCCCGGCGCCATCCGCACCGACTTGGGCGGGGGGCTGAACGCTGAGTTCGAGGCGAAGCTGGCGGCGCAAACGGCACTCGGCCGGGTGGGCGAGCCGGAAGACGTCGCGCGCGTCATTGCCATGTTGCTGTCGGAAGAGGGCGCCTGGATCAATGCCCAGACACTCGAAGTGGCCGGTGGCTACAACATCTGAATACATGAGGGTTTCGCCATGTTGGACCATATCTT
Organism: Pseudomonas sp. SWRI18; assembly: GCF_014268345.1. Taxonomy (NCBI): domain Bacteria; kingdom Pseudomonadati; phylum Pseudomonadota; class Gammaproteobacteria; order Pseudomonadales; family Pseudomonadaceae; genus Pseudomonas; species Pseudomonas sp. SWRI18. Next base: position 40,720 of record NZ_JACCQQ010000009.1, on the reverse strand, counting down.
TTTGTCCGTGAGCGATATCGCACGGTCCATCCGTTTCTACGAAGCTGCCCTGGCCCCACTGGGTATCACCACGCGCCTGGACTACGACGGCAAGGATGGCCCACCGGGCCATCCTGACCTGAAAGGCTTCGGTGCCAACGGCCGGATGTTTTTCTGGTTGCGTGAAGGCGTTGTGGAAGGGCGCGCGGTACATGTTGGTTTTGTCGCAAGCAGCCAGGCTGAAATTGATGCTGCTTATACCGCTGCCCTGCATCAGGGTGCAGTCGACAACGGCCCACCTGGGGCACGCTTGCATTACGACCCCGATTACTACGCCGCCAATGTGCTGGACCCGGATGGGTACAGCCTCGAATTCGTCTACAAGAAATGGCAGCATGTCCAATGAGTACGCTACTGATCTACGGGGCTACAGGCTATACCGGTCGTATGGCTGCTGAGCGAGCAAAAGCGCTCGGTCTGGATTTCGAAATCGCCGGGCGTAGTGCCAAGCGTCTCGAAACGCTCGCAGCGCAGTTGGACGTGCCTTATCGGGTGTTTGATACCCATGATGCCGAGGGCTCTTTATCTGGCATCTCAGTATTGCTGAACTTCGCCGGGCCGTTCGCGCAAACGGCCGAGCCATTGATGCACGCCTGTATCAAGGTCGGCGTGCACTATCTGGACATCACTGCCGAGATCAATATTTACCGCATGGCTGAAGGGCTGGGTGCTGAAGCGGCGGCTAACCACGTCATGCTGTTGCCGGGTGTCGGCTGGGATGTCGTTCCTACCGATTCGCTGGCGGTGCATGTTGCCAAGCGTGCAGTAAGACCGGTTGCGCTGAGTATCGCGCTTCAAGTCCCCGGTTCGATGTCTCGCGGGTCTGCGATGAGCGTCAGCGAAATCATCGGCGCAGGCGTGCTCGCCAGGGTTGATGGCGAATTGGTCGCGACACCGGGTGCAGCGCCGCGCCTCTTTGATTTTGGCCAGGGTCCGGTCCTCTGTGCACCCTTGTCATTCGGCGACCTGGTGACGGGCTGGCATTCGACCGGCATCCGCAACATTGCGATGTTCGTGCATATCACGGGTGACGCGTTTCCCGAAGGTGATCTGTCGCAGTTGCCTGATGGCCCCACACCCGAGCAAAGGGCTGCTCATCGCGCGCGGGCAGTGGTTGAGGTCACCGGGACTGATGGCGCAATTGCGCGGTCGTTGATTGAAACCGTGAACGGCTATTCCTATACGCCGCTGGCGGCGGTAGAAGCTGCGCGGCGAGTAATGAACGGTGAGCGGCAGCCAGGTTTTGCCACGCCGGCCAACGTGTTTGGTAGTGGGTTTGCCGAGAGTATCGCCGGCACGGTGATCACCGACTTCTGAGGTGGGTGGTGGCTGTTCAAGATTTCAAGCCGACGAACGCCCTGAGTCGAAGCTTTTTGGAAGATGCGCAGTACTGAGTGGCTCAGAAGCCTGCGTTGGCTCGTGTTCTGCCAATACCAGGGAAATTGCTTTGCCGGCAACTTGGGCTACTTCGATCAAGCGTTTTCGAGACAGACCACTGCATGCCGCGGCGGATAGGCCCCGCAGGGTAATCAGCACGTAGTCGGCCAGCGTTTGCGCGCCTTGCGGGCAAACCTGGTCAAGATAACCACGGATCGCCTGAATCGCGGCATCACCCAATGTCTCTGCCATGTTTCGGGCAATCGGGTCGTCCGCCCGCATGCCCTCGGTGATCAAACATCCACGCAAGGTTTTATCTCGCCCGTATTGCGTCGCAGCGCTAACCAATAGTGCAGTCAGCGCTTGAGCAGGAGGTCGATCCGGCGCCAGAAGCCTGTCTAAAGGAAGCGCGCTTTCACCGGCGTAGCGACGCATCGCCCGCTCGAATAGCTCCGCCTTGCTGCCGTAGGCGGCATAGAAACTCGGGGGTTTGATGTTCATGGCATTGGTCAGGTCGGACAGGCTCACGGCGTCAAAACCGTGTTGATGAAACAGTGCCTGAGCGATGGCTATCCCTTGCTCGCGGTCGAAGGCGGGACGGCGCTGCCGGTTGTTTTCGTTCATGGTCATCTCGCTGGGTCGGTACGGCAACTGTAGCGACCGCTACAGCGTATATCAATCGCAGAGTGCAGGGTTTATATAGTGGTTGCTAAATAGCTTGTGGGTGAGCGCAAACGCATGTAGTGTCCGCTACATAAATTCCTGGAGGTATTCCCAATGCAGTTCAACAACAAAGTCGTCCTTGTAACGGGCGGGTCTTCGGGCCTCGGCTTCGCGATTGCAGAAGCGTTCGCAAGCCAGGGTGCCACTTTGATCATCACCGGGCGTCGCCAGGCCCAGCTCGACGATGCCGTGAGCCGCCTCGGTGCGCACGCGTCTAGCGTATGCACCGACATTTCGAACCCCGCCGACCTTGACGCTTTATTCGGTCACATACTGGCAGTCCATGGCCGTATTGATGTGCTGATTGCCAACGCTGGGACAGGTGCAATCGAGCCCTTGGGAGCAATCACCGTCGCAGGCTTCGATAAGCTGTTTACCACCAACGTCAAAGGCACGACTTTCACGGTGCAAGGGGCGCTACCTTTAATGGGCAAGGGGAGCAGTATCGTCATCATTGGCTCGACCGCATCGATCAATCCTGGCCCCGGCCTGGGTGTCTATGGGGCTACCAAGGCAGCGCTACGGGCGCTGGTGCGCAGCTGGATTCTGGATATCAAGGGCTCTGGTGTTCGTATCAACCTGCTCAGCCCCGGCCCGGTGAACACCCAGTCTCTACGCGATGTACTGGGCGATAACGCGCAGCAGATCATCGATGTTCTCAGTGAGAAGAGCACACTTGGTCGGATCGGCCAGGCGCACGAGATCGGCCAGGCCGCACTGTTCCTCGCAAGTGATGCGTCAAGCTACGTCAATGGCGCTGAACTGTTCGCCGACGGTGGTGCATCCCAGGTCTAAGCGGGTACGGAACAGTCCTTCCCTGTGGTTAAAAGCTGTATGCGATGCCGATGAATCGGCAATTAAGGAGTTACCTGATGAGCGATTTTACTGGTTCGGAAATAGATCATATGGGCATCGCTGTTTCGGACACTTCGTATTCTCAAGCCTTCTACGAATCGGTGCTCAGGCCGTTAGGGATCACCCTGTTGATGAGTATCCAGGCGGATCCACCAGGGCCGAAGCCTCGACGACTGGGGTTTGGTTCTGGAGGAAAGCCTTTCTTTTGGTTGCATGACGCGTCCGTCGCCAGTCACGGGGTGCATATAGCGCTGATCGCCCCAAGTCGTGAGTCGGTTGATGCTTTCCACGCGGCCGGCATTGCTGCCGGCGGGCGGGACAATGGGCTGCCGGGCATCAGGCCGCACTACCACGCCGATTACTACGCCGCTTATGTGCTGACACCTGATGGCGTGAATCTGGAAGCCGTTTGCCAAGTGGCCTCTTGATCGAGGCTCACATCAGGTCCATCCCAGATACCAGGGTACAGTCTCAATTTGCAGAAAATGCAACGGCTAGCAGCGGCAGCACGTCCGTCGCTGCTCGAAAGCGCCAATGACGGCGTTTGCGGATCGAGCTGTTTTTCTCGGATAAACGGCGCCGAAACACGCCGCAAATAAAGTAAACCGCGCTCAACACTGGAAAGAGCGACAAGCGCTAAACGAACTGCAATACGTTGCTTACTTCTTTACGCGGTTTCTGGGGCCAGTTGGCCAAACCCGGGTAGCCAACCGTGATCAACATCACCGGCACTTCTTCATCCGACAGGCCAAACTCCTTGGCCACTGCAACTTGATCGAACCCGATCATCGGCGTCGAAACCAGGCCTTGGCCCCTGGCGGCCAACATCAGGGTCATCGCGGCGAGAGAGCCAGAGCGGATGGCTTCGTCGCGCTGCAGTTGAGCGTTTTCCTGGTACATGCCTTGAGCCGCACCCACCCACATGTCATAGACGGACTGGTCAATGATTCCGGCATCCAGGGTCGGCTTCAATGCATCGAACAGGCAGGAAATAGGGGGAAGCATGATGGTTATCTCCGGCAGATGTACGACAAAAACCTCCACGGCCGCAGCGCTGGATTCGCCGGTGCATGTGAATGCAGGTCAGGGGGCGTCAGGGCTTCTCGGGGGCTTGGGCGAATAGCTTGTTCGTCGCGCAGATACTGTTTCAGGCAGCTCGCTCGATCAGCTAGTTTTTTGCCGTTCATTTCCCAAAAGCATTTTGACTTGGCTCTAGTACGATACTGGGGCTTGGACGTCGTCAAAACGCCCTCTGATTCTTCGCTAACCTGATACTTCACTGGAACTCGGCAAAAACCGACGGAACGCCACAAACGAAAAAACCCGCCAAACGGCGGGTTTTAAAGGCTTCCACGGACTTTACAGGCCGTCAGTGGAACAAGAGATGGTGCCCGAACCCGGAATCGAACCGGGACGCCCTTACGAGCGGGGGATTTTAAGTCCCATGCGTCTACCAGTTTCGCCATTCGGGCGGCAGCGCGGTGCAGCAGGGTTGGGAATATATAGATCCAGGCGCTGCTGCGCAAGGTAGCTTTGCGGCTTTCTCGCATGAGGGGCAAATGAAAAAGCTTGGTAGATCAGTGATCTACATGAGCTTTTGCCCTGCTGTTGCGCGTACCCTTGATGAACTAACAATGTCGGATGAAAAATTCCGGCATGCCGACCTGCGCTTGGCAAGTCTTGAAGCGTTCGGGCCGCAGGCGTGGGGCTTGGCTTGAACTCCACTCAGTCAATCAGCGCCAGTAAATCCGTCGTCCCCATATCCAGTCCCGCCTGGGTCAGCAAGGTGGTTGCCTGGCCCCGGTGGTGGGTCTGGTGATTGAAAAAATGCACCAGCAGGCCGAAGAAGGGCTTTTCGGCGGGCGCCCCCCGCATGTTGTGGTAGTGCAGGCGATGGTCCAACTCGGGCTCCTGCAGCGTGTGGGCCCAGTCGATGATGAGTTGGTCCAGCCAGGCACGCCGGGCCGTCAGCTCACGGAGGTCGGCAAATGCTAGTCGCGTCAGATCGATGGGCGTGGCGATGGCGTTCAACGGCGCCAGTGCCGCGTAGCCTGCGGGGTGCTGGGCAAACCGCTTGAGCCACACGGTATCACCCAAGGCGAGATGGTTGAGTGTGCCGAGGATCGAGCCGAAAAACGCCTGGCGGTCCAACTGCAATTCTGCATCCTGCAGCCTTCCGGCCGCGTCGTAGAGCTTACGGTTCATCCATTGGTTATAGCGGGCCATCAGCATGACGTGCTCAATCCGGTTCACTTGGGCTCTCTCTACAAGTCGCGCAGGCGTCATGATAGGCCGTGGCTGCCCGGCGGTCATGGTGTTCCGGCAAGATCGGGCTATGTTTGTTAGAAGCCAATACGGCACCCTGGGAGGGTGACGCCATGAACACCAGCGACTTACTCGAACAACTCTTGCGCGCCGGGCAAGGCGGCAGTGCTTCGTCAGGCGGCGGCCTCGGTGGCGTACTCGGTGGGTTGTTGAAAGGCTCCCGCACCGGTAATGCCTCGGCCGGTGGTGGCTTGGGCGGGCTATTAGGCGGCTTGGGCGGCCTGTTGGGCACAACACCTGGCACGCGTCCCGCCCAGGGGCGTGCTGGTGGAATGAACTACGCGGCCTTGGCTTCCCTGGGCATGGCCGCATTCCAGGCGTACCAGGCGTGGCAACGCCAGCAGGCTGATTCGCCGCAGCAAGCCCTTCAGACGGTCGATCAGCTTGACGGTCCAGCCGCCGAAGCCCACAGCCATGCCGTACTGCGGGCCTTGATCGCCGCCGCCAAGGCCGATGGGCGTATCGACGAGAGCGAGCATCAGCTTATTTCCACTGAGCTGGGCCGCCATACCGATGACCCGCAACTGCAACAGTGGCTTGACGCTGAAGTCGCCAAGCCCTTGGATGCTGCGGATTTCGCCGAATTCGCCAGCGACCCGGCGGTCGCCGCCGAGGTTTACCTGGCCAGTGTGATGATGGTGGATGATCAGCAAGACGCGGAGCGCGATTACCTGGACCACCTGGCGGGCCAGCTGCAAATCGACGCGCAATTGCAGCTGCATCTGGAGCAAAAAGCCAAAACCTGACTGAAAAGCGGGAGCAAGGCAAATGTCGGAACTGCTGTTTCAGGTGCAATTGGGTTGCGCGCGCGAGCCCAACTGTGGATGCTGTCGAGCCTCAGCGAGGCTGCGAAGGCGGCGGCATTGCTGGCATCTTCTTCGCCTGACACTCCCAGGTGGAATCGAGCTGCATCCGTGAGCACCATCGCAGCTGCAACGCTGGTCCGTTGCCGATTTTTTACCTCATACCCCTTTTGCCGCCAGCACCGCCAGGTAGATCAACACCACCCCGCAAGTGCCATGACTGATGCGTTGCCACAGCGCCGAGGCGTTCTTGCGCAAGAGGTTGACCAGCGCCGCAACCAGAAAGCATGACAACACCGAAGCCAGCATGAACCCGGCGAAAAACATCAGGGTTTGCCCATGGCTGGGCGTGGCGCCGACGATTCCCGACAGCGCACTGCCCAATGCACCCCAGTAGACGATGTTTTTCGGGTTGGCCAGGGAGATTGCCGCGCCAACCGCCAACGCATTTTTGCGGCTGCTGGCGGGGGCCTCGTGGGATGCCGGTAGCTTCCAGGCATCGATCAGGCTGCGGATGCCCAGCCAGGCCAGGTACAAGGCACAGATCACCGTCAACGGCACGCGCACCGCGTCATGCTGGATCAGCAGGGCGATCCCGGTCAGCCCGATCACCGCCCACACCGCATCGCCCACCAGTGAGCCAACCTGCACCAGGAGTGCCGGGGTAAAGCCATGCAACAGACCACGGCGCAGCGTCTCTGCCAGTACGGCGCCGGGGGAGAGGCAAAATACAAAACCGAATACCAGTGCGTAGAAAAAAATCGTCACCATGCCCGCGTCCTTTCAGGAAAGTGCGAAAGCATACGCTGGCACCCAGAGTGAATCCACTGGCTAGCGGTTGCCCGCCCTATAGCGCAATACGATCGAGTTCGGCTTTTACTTCGGCACGACTGAGGCCGGCAAAAGGCACGGCGAACAACGCCCGGCAGCGCATGGCAATGATGTCCAGCGTGGCGTCGAATGCAGCTTGCACAGCCGCGTCGCCGCCCTGGACATCCGAAGGGTCTTCCAACCCCCAATGCGCCTTCAGCGCGGGCCCGAAGTACACCGGGCAGGCTTCACCGGCAGCTTTATCACACACGGTAATCACCACGTCCGGCGGGCTGCCTTCAAACGCATCGTTGCCCTTGCTGTACAAACCCTCGGTGCTGATGCCCGCCGCCTGCAGGGTAGCAAGGCTGCGCGGCAACACCCGGCCCTTGGGAAAGCTGCCGGAGCTGACGGCTTCGAAACCCTCTGGGGCCAGGTGATTGAACACCGCTTCGGACAAAATGCTGCGGCAGCTGTTGGCGGTACACATGAACAGGACTTTCATGGCGGCATCTCCTTCAAAGACTCAGGCGCAAGGCGAGGGCGGCAAGCGTGATCAACAACACCGGCAGCGTCAACACGATCCCGACCTTGAAGTAATAGCCCCAGGTAATGGTAATGCCCTTGCGCGCCAGGATATGCAGCCACAGCAACGTCGCCAGGCTGCCGATCGGGGTGATTTTCGGGCCCAGGTCGCTGCCGATCACGTTGGCGTAGATCATCGCATCCTTGACCACGCCCACGGCATGGCTGGACTCGATGGACAGCGCACCGATCAACACCGTCGGCAAGTTGTTCATCGCAGACGACAGCAGGGCCGTCAGCACGCCCGTGCCCATGGCCGCGCCCCACACGCCGTAAGTGGCAAACGTATCGAGCCAGGTCGCCAGGTAGGTGGTGAGGCCGGCGTTGCGCAAGCCGTAGACCACCAGGTACATGCCCAGGGAAAAGATCACGATTTGCCACGGTGCTTCTTTCAGCACTTTGCGCGTGGAAATCATGTGGCCTTTGGCGGCGATCACCAACAGGAGCACCGCGCACACCGCGGAAATGGCGCTGATGGGGATGCCCAGCGGTTCCAGGGCAAAGCAACCGACCAGCAGGATGCCCAGCACCCACCAGCCGGCGCGGAAGGTTGCGCGGTCGTGGATCGCGCTGGCAGGGTCATCCAGGTCGGCCGGGTCGTAGGCCTGCGGGATATCGCGGCGAAAGAACCACAACAGCACCGCCAGCGTGGCCGCGACGCTGACCAGGTTGACCGGCACCATCACCGCGGCATATTCGTTGAAGTCGATCTTGAAATAGTCCGCCGAGACGATATTCACCAGGTTCGACACCACCAGCGGCAGGCTGGCGGTATCGGCGATAAAACCGGCGCCCATGACGAATGCCAGGGTCGCCGCCGGAGAAAAGCGCAGGGCCAGCAACATCGATATCACGATCGGCGTAAGGATCAGCGCGGCACCGTCGTTGGCGAACAGCGCCGATACCAGCGCGCCCAGCAGCACCATATAAGCAAACAGACGTCGGCCGCGCCCACGGCCCCAGCGCGCCACATGCAGGGCGGTCCAGGCAAAGAAACCGGCCTCGTCGAGTAACAGGCTGATGATGATCAGCGCGACAAAGGTGCCGGTGGCATTCCAGATGATGTGCCACACCACCGGAATGTCGGCCAGGCTGATCACGCCGCAGGCCAGGGCCAGGATCGCGCCCATTGTTGCGCTCCAGCCCACGCCGAGGCCCTTGGGCTGCCAGATGACCAGGACGATGGTGAAGATGAAAATGGCAATGGCGACAAACATTGATCAGCGCTCCGGTGGCTCAGCAGGTGCTGCTGGCGCGTAGTAGTGGGGTAGGCAGAGCATGGATCGGTTGACGTGCGTAAAGTTCTTGCCCGGGTGGATCAATAGCATCGCTGCGTTTCATTCAGTCAAACCTTGTATCGATTTGACATGGATCAAAGATACCGAAATCCGCCACAAGTGGTTGAAATTAAAATGAAACATGAATGTCCTAAAGTGCCTGCCCATTGCTGATGAAGGAAGACCCGTGTGACCCGTGCCACTCGCAACCTGCGCAAGATACTGGATTCCGTCGCGGAAAATAATGAAACCGCCGCGTTCGACCTGATGCGCGCCGTCGAGAAACTCGGCGATGAAGTGCTGCGCCAGCGCCTGCTCAACACCATCCACCGCCTCAACCAGGATGCCTATGAGTTGCGCGAAGCACGGGATTCGGTGGAGCAAGTGTCGGTCAGGCTCGCCTGAGCAAGATCGTTCAAGACAAGCCTATTGTGACGCTGGCATGCTTGACGACTGTTTGTCGATGAGCCGTTTCCATGCCCACTGCCTTACCTCGATATGCCTTCGCTCGCGGCGCCATCGCCGTCATTCCCTTGTCCCTGGCCTGTGCGCCGTGGGGACTGCTGGCCGGTTCCATGGCCATCGATGCGCAATTCACCCCTCTGCAAGCCCAGGGCTTGTCCGCCATCGTGTTTGCCGGTGCCGCGCAACTGGTCGCCATCGGTATGGTCAAGAGCGGTGCCAGCCTGATTTCCATCGTACTGACTACGCTGCTGCTGACCTCCCAGCATTTGCTGTATGGCATGCATATGCGCCCGATCCTCGCGCCCCTCAAGACCCGCTGGCGCATGAGCCTGGGCTTTCTGCTGACCGATGAATTCTTCGCGCTGGTCAACCACTTCGACCGCCAGACCTTCAACCGCTGGTACGCCCTGGGCGTAGGCCTGACGTTCTATATCATCTGGAACCTGTTCACCCTGGCCGGCATCGTGCTCGGCAAAAGCATTCCCGGCCTTGATCAACTGGGCCTCGAATTCTCCATCGCAGCCACGTTTATCGCGCTGATCACACCGGTGGTACGTGACATTCCCACGGTGGTCTGCGTGGCGGTGTCGTTGCTGTTTTCGGTGTGGTTGAGTTTCCTGCACTGGGAATCGGCGGTGGTGGTGTCCGGCGTGCTGGGTATGAGCGCCGGCTATGCCTGCAAGCGTCTGGGAGTAGGGCAACGATGATCTACATCATGATTGTGGCCATGGGGCTGATGGTATTTTTCAACCGTTACCTGTTCATCGAACCGCGCCTGCCGGTGCGCCTCAACCGTGGCGCGCGCGAGTTCCTCGGGTTTGCGGTGCCTGGCATGCTGACGGCGATTTGCGGGCCGATCATTTTCCTGCACGACCATCAACTCAACCTGAGCCTGGCCAACCCTTATTTGTTGGCGGGTATCAGTGCGGTGGCGTTGATGGTCTGGACACGCAATGTGTTGATCACGGTGTTGCTGAGCATGGGGTTGTTTTATTTGTTGCGGTGGTTGATCTGAAACCCGGACGAAAAAAAGCCCGCGGGAGAGCGGGCAGAAGGGAGGCTTCTAAAAATGAGCGTGGCCACTCTAAGCGACGCATCTTCCCCCTGACAGTGAAACAAAGTTCATGCAGCCGTCAGTCCGGCCCATTGCAATGATACAGTCGCGTTTTTTCCAACGGAGCAATGGCATGCACAAGGTGGTAATAGGCGCACTGGTACTGGCCGCGTTGGCCGGTTGCGCGGGTTCGAAGATGAAGGAGGCGCGCGCGGGCGCGCCCTACAAAACCCTGGCTTCGGACAAGGCCACCCTGGCGGTTGCCGAATGCGTGCAGTTCGGCTGGCAGGACGAAAGCGTGTTCGGGGTTGACGCCGGCGGCTTCAAGGAGCCAATGGGGGCGGGCGGTTTTACTGTGTACACCACGGCCGGTGACTACTTTGTCGATGTGCAAAGCGCGGGGGCCGGTTCAACCATCAAGTACTACGCGGCAGAGGACACCATGCCGGCCAAGCGTCGTTTGGCCGCACTCGCCACCTGCCTGTAGTCCGTTGCCTCAGGCGATTTAGGAAATGCCTGGCACGACAGGCCCAAGGCATTGGCTTATGATTCACACGCTCGCCCGGCATGATGGCTCTTTACCAGTACATGGACGTCGAGGCCTGAATGCCGGGCGAGCATCCTCTTTCTTCAGCGCGGCATGTAACCCAAATGCCAGCGCCTCGGTATTTTCAGCGATACCATCCCCAATAAGCCCGCCAGCACGCCGCTGATCAGCAGCGCCTTGAGCCCCATCTGTTGCTCCAGCAGCGCGCCGATCACCGCGCCCACGAACATGCCTGCCCACGGTATCAACTGCACGCGCCAGCCGCTGCGGCGTTCCCCGAGCAGCCAGCGCCCCAGCCCGCGACCAAAACGGGAAAGCGCGCCGGTGACGTAAGTCAGCCCCACAGGCAATCCGTTGACCTCTTCCACGGCGGCATTAAGCATGCCCATCGCAATGATCGCCGCCAACAGCGCAGGCAGTGTATCGGCGAAGGGCAGCAGTGCGGCGCCGCACAACAAGGCGGCAATGCACAACAGCAACGGCAACGCATGACGACGGCTCAGTCGGCCGACCACCACGCCCAAGGCATTACCGACGATAAAGGTTGCCACCAGCAACAGCAGCCGGCCGGTCAGGCCCAGGTCCCCCGCACTGATCGCCACCGCCAGGCGCGTGGTGTTGCCACTCATGAACGACACAAAGTCACCGCTGGCCATGAAGCCGATGGCATCGGTCATCCCGGCCAGCACCGACAGGCTGGCCACCAGCATCAGCCCGACCCGGCCACGCCAGCGTTGTTGATGGGCCAGTGCGGCGTTGGCGTAAGGCTTGCGGGGCGAAGGCAGCATAGGGCTGGGGCTCCTCGGTGAGATTATCCGGCCACTACCGTAGGATGCTTTGAGCGCGCATGCAATGACCTCAGGCATACGTCAGGGTCCAGCCTGCAGGCTGCCAGTCGAGGAAATGGGTCGGCCGGATCGCTTGCACAAACGCCGGGTCATGGGACACCACCATCAGCGCGCCGGTAAAACCCTGCAATGCCTGTTCGAAAGCCTCCACCGATTCCAAGTCCAAATGGTTAGTCGGCTCGTCCAGCAACAACAACTGCGCCGGCACCTCGCGCCACAAGGCAATCGCCATGGCGGCTTTCAAACGCTCGCCACCACTGAGTTGCCCGGCGGGCTGGGTCACGCGCAAGGCGTCGAGTTGCAGCAGGGCCAGGCGCGTGCGCAATTCGGCTTGGGCCAATGGTGTTTCCAGCAGGTTGAGCTGCTCGATAATTGAGCGATGCTCGTCCAGCAGCGCGAGGTGCTGATCAATATAGGCGCTGGGCACCTGCACGCTGCATTCTCCACTGGCCAAGGCGCATGCGCCGGCAATGACCTTGAGCAGCGTGGACTTGCCGCAGCCGTTCGGCCCGCGCACAGCGACACGCACCGGGCCTGCCAGGTGCAGGTTGAGTCGGCTCGACGGCAGCCATGGCAACTGCGCGTCGACCAGCGATAACACCTGTCGGCCATTGGGTACCGCGCAGGTGGGCAGCGCCAGCAGAGTCGGCGTTTCATCCACGACCCGTTCGTAGGCCTGGCGCACTTGCGTGTCCAGCACGTGTTTGTGTTGCCGATGGGCGCTGCGCACGTTACTGACGATTTGCGTGGCGGCGCCTTTCCAGCGTGCCTTGGTGAAACGGTCGACGTTGGCGCTTTGCGCCTGCTGGCGTGAGCGGGCGGCATGACGTTGCAGGCTGTCGTGCTCGTTCTGCAGGCGCCGACTTTCGCGGCTGCGCGCCAGGCGCGCGTGCTCCAGCGCGGCAGCGGCGGCCTGTTGTTGCGCATCGCGCTGGGCGCGGTAGGCCGCGTAGTTGCCGCCGTACACCTGAACGCCAAGGGGGGAAAGTTCAATGATGCGCCCCATGGTATTAAGCAGTTGCCGGTCATGACTGACCACCACCAGGCCGCCGCGCCAATCGCCGAGCACACGCAGTAGCCATGCACGGCCATTGCTGTCCAAATGGTTGGTGGGCTCGTCGAGCACCAGCAGCTCTGGCGCAGCCAGTAGCGCACCGATCACCGCAACGCGGGCCAATTGACCGCCGCTGAGCTGGTCGGCCGGGGTATCCAGGCGCAGTTGCGACAAGCCCGCTGCGTCCAGGGCGCTGCGCAAGCGCTCGGCCAGGTCCCAGCGGTCGTCGATCAATGCCAGGTCATCGACTTGCGCGGTACCTTGAGTCATGCGCTTGAGGGCTGCGGATACCTCCGCGGTGCCGGTGAGGTCGGCAAGAGTTTCGCCCGGTGCGACCACCACGTTCTGCGCCACGTAAGCCACCTGGGCCGGGCGATTCAACGTGCCGGAGGAGGGCGGCAGCAGCCCGGCGATCAATTTGGCCAGGACACTTTTCCCCCGGCCATTGCGCCCCACGATCCCGGTAGGGCTGTGATCGATGGACAAGGTCACGTCGTCCAGCAGGGTTTCGCCATTGGCGAACTGGAAGCTCAGGTGTTGCAGGGAAACAAGCGTGGGCAGCCGGTTGACGTCAGTCATCAGCACCTCCAAAAAAATGTCGGACAGGCCAACAAGCGCGCCAGGCGGCTCGTTGCGGGTACATTCTGGAAGGCTTAGTTGTTCACGTCGGCGGTCGTCCCATGAGTCAGGAGGGACGCGCAGCCTAACCCGCCTTGGCTTTTTCCGGCAAGTCCGCCGCCAGTTTTTCCAGGAACATGGCCAATGCAACCTCTTCGGCCTTGAGCCCTTTGCGCAGGCGCGGCTTGGGCAACCGGGAGAGTTCACCGAGGCTGAAGTGCTCAAGCACGGCGGGGTGGATGTAGCACTTGCGGCACACCGCCGGGGTATTCCCCAACTGCTTGGCGACATCCTTGACCATGGCCACCACATGTTTTTTTGCGTCGGACTCAGGCTGCCACTGCAATTCGCGCAACACCGCCAACGCCATGGCGGTACCGGCCCAGGTGCGGTAGTCCTTGGCCGTAAAGTCCGCACCGGTGAGGCGATGCAGGTACTCATTCACGTCGTGGGAACTGACGGTGTGCCGCTCGCCGTTCTCGTCCAGGTACTGAAACAGGTTCTGCCCCGGCAGTTCCAGGCAACGCTTGACCACTGTGGCCAGGCGCCGATCCTTGACGCTGACCTGATGCTCGACGCCGCTTTTGCCGCGAAACTGGAACTGGATCTCGCTGCCTTTGACATCCACATGGCGGGTGCGCAGGGTGGTCAGCCCGTAGGACTTGTTATCCCGCGCATACTGGGTGTTACCGACCCGGATCAGCGTCGCATCCAGCAGCATCACGACAGTGGCCAGCACTTTTTCGCGGGTGAAGCCCGGTTCGGCAATTTGCGCTTCCAGCTGTTTGCGCAGTTTCGGCAATGCCTTGCCGAACGTCTGCAGCCGTGAGTATTTGTCGGTATCGCGCACTTCGCGCCAGCGTGCGTGATAGCGGTACTGCTTGCGCCCACGCGCGTCGCGGCCAGTGGCTTGCAGATGGCCGCGCGGGTCGGCGCAGATCCACACATCGGTGTAGGCGGGCGGCACGGCCAAGGCGTTGAGGCGCTTGATCTCGTCGGCATCGGTGATGCGTTGGCCCTTGGGGTCGAAGTACTGGAAGGTGCCCCGCACTTTTTTTCGGCGGATGCCGGGCTGAGTGTCGTCAACATAGTGCAGGTCGCGGGGCAGGTCGGCAGGCAACGCAGAATCAGGCATGGTGCGGGTTCCTTGGCAAATCAGGCCGGTATATCTGATTGACCGCAGCGGCTTGCGGACGTGCCAATAGGTTTGCTACGCCAGTACCGCGACCGCCTTGATCTGCGCCCACAGCACCTGCCCGGGGTGCAGTTGCAGTTGGTCGCGCGAGAACCGCGTGATGCGCGCCAGCAACGGCGTGCCATCGGCGTCCAGGCGCACCAGCACATGCGCGCTGTTATCCGCCGCAATTTCCTGGGTAACCGTCACCGGCAGGCGGTTGAGAATGCTGCTGTGTTCCTCCGCTTGCAGGCTGAGGCTGACATCCCGCGCCTGCACCTTGATGCGCAACGCCTTGCCCATTGCCAGCGGCGCGTGGGCGACGCGCATGTGCAAAGTGCTGGCGGGCAGTTGCAGCGTGAGCAATTGATAGTGCTCGTCGTAGGCACTCACCGTGCCGGTGATCACCACGCCGGCGTCGTCGCCCAGCGCCAGGGGCAGGTCGAGCCGCGCCAGGGTTTCGCCGATGGGGCCGCTGGCCAAGGCCTTGCCGTCGCTGAGCAGGACGAGGTGATCGGCCAGGCGTGCGACTTCATCCCTGGCATGGCTGACATACAGCACCGGGATATCCAGTTCATCGTGCAGGCGTTCAAGGTAGGGCAGGATTTCGCCTTTTCGCGTGCTGTCCAGGGCGGCGAGGGGCTCGTCCATCAACAGCAGGCTCGGGCTGGTGAGCAGCGCGCGGGCGATGCCGATGCGCTGGCGCTCGCCGCCGGACAGGTGGTGCGGGTGGCGATCGAGCAGGTGGCCGATGCCCAATAACTGCGTGGCCTGGGCCATGTCCACGCGGCGCTGTTGGCGCGGGATGCGCTTGAGGCCGAACTCCAGATTGGCCCGCACCGACAAATGCGCGAACAGGCTGGCCTCCTGGAACACGTAGCCCAGCGCGCGTTTATGCGGGGGCACGAACAGGCCCTTACGGCTGTCTTGCCAGACTTCATCGTTGATCTGGATAAAGGCTTCTTCGGCGCGCTCCAGCCCGGCGATACAGCGCAGGCAGGTGGTCTTGCCGGAACCGGAATGCCCGTACAACGCAGTCACGCCGCGACCGGGCATGTGCACATCCACGTCGAGGGCAAAGCCGGGATACGTGAGGTGCAGGCGTATATCAATCATCGTCAGTTCCAGCCCATCGGGGTCTTGCGCCTGGCGTAGAGCGCCAGCAACACCAGGAACGCGAACACCACCATGGCGCCGGCCAGCCAGTGGGCCTGGGCGTATTCCATGGCTTCCACGTGGTCGTAGATCTGCACGGAGACCACCCGGGTCTTGTCCGGGATATTGCCGCCGATCATCAGCACCACGCCGAATTCGCCGACGGTGTGCGCAAACCCCAGGATGGCGGCGGTGACAAACCCCGGCCGTGCCAAGGGCAGGGTCACGCTGAAGAAGGTGTCCCACGGATTGGCGCGCAAGGTCGCGGCCACTTCCAATGGGCGCGTGCCGATGGCCGAGAAGGCGTTTTGCAACGGCTGCACCACGAACGGCATGGAGTAGATCACCGAGCCGATGACCAGCCCGGCAAAGCTGAAGGTGAGGGTGCCCAGGCCCAGCCACTGGGTGAATTGGCCGAAGAAGCCATTGGGGCCCATGGCCAGCAGCAGGTAGAAACCGATCACTGTTGGCGGCAATACCAACGGCAAGGCGACGATGGCGCCAATGGGCCCGCGCCACCAGGAACGGGTGCGCGATAGCCACAGCGCAATCGGCGTGCCAATGACCAGCAGGATCACGGTGGTCAGTGACGCCAGTTTTATGGTCAGCCAGATAGCGGAAAAGTCGGCGCTCGACAGCGGCATTTAGAGCTCGTAACCGTAGGACTTGATAACGGCAGCGGCGTCAGGCCCCTTGAGGTAGTCAACCAGCGCCTTGGCCGCGGCGCTGTCTTTGCCCTTGTTGAGGATGACCGCGTCCTGTTTGATCGGGTCGTGCATGGACGCCGGAACGATCCAGGCCGAACCGCTGGTGACCTTGCCGTCCTTATAGATCTGCGACAAGGCGACAAAGCCCAGTTCGGCATTGCCGGTGGAGACGAATTGATAGGCTTGGGTGATGTTCTGGCCTTCAACGAGCTTGTCCCGGACCTGCTCGGTGAGGCCTTGCTTGGCCAACACCTGGGTGGCGGCGAGGCCGTACGGTGCGGCTTTGGGGTTGGCGATCGACAGGTGCTTGAACTGGTTTTGCTTCAGCACTGCGCCTTGGGCGTCGACGTAACCCGGCTGCGCCGACCACAGGGCCAGGGTGCCGACGGCGTAGGTGAAGCGCGAGCCCTTGACCGTCTCGCCTTCGGCTTCGAGCTTTTGCGGCGTGGTGTCATCGGCGCTCAGGAACACCTGGAACGGCGCGCCATTCTTGATCTGGGTATAGAACTGGCCGGTAGCGCCGTAGGCGGCGACCAGTTTATGGCCGGTGGCTTTTTCGAAGTCGGCGGCAATCGCCTGGATCGGTGCGGTGAAATTGGCGGCCACGGCCACTTGGACTTCATCGGCCTGCACCGAACCGAGAGCAAGGGCCGCGACCAGGCCGGCCAGGCGTGAGGCGTGAATCTTCATCAAACAGCTCCTTTGAATACGTACGGCTGACCTGCACCTGTAGTGAGCGGGCTTGTCCCGCTCACTACAAGGGGAACCAGGATAGAAGGCTTAATCGCTATGTACACGAATATATAGCGATAGCCCGGTGCCGGTACAGCGCAAAGTTGCCGCAGGTGCCGCAGGGTGACGCTTTTACCTGAGCTTGGCCAGCGCCTGCTCCGCCAGTTCGCGCGTCAGTTCATAGGTGGTGGTCTCTTTGCCCAGGCGCAAAGCCTGGCCTGACCACAAGTTGCTGAAGCCCGCTTCATCCTTGGCCTTGAGCGGCATCAGCGCGCCGCCGGAGGTCGGGAATGCCGGGGCGGCGGGGTTGATCGCGCCCAAATCACGCATTACCCGGTTGACGATGCCCCGTGCCGGACGCCCGGTGAACAGGTTGGTCAGCGCGGTTTCGCTGGCCTGGGCGTTGCGCAACGCATGATGGTGGGACGCGGTGATATTGGCTTCAGGGGTAAACAGGTAAGCGGTGCCGATCTGTACCGCCGAGGCGCCCAGGGCGAATGCCGCGACAATCCCGCGCGCGTCGCCGATACCGCCGGCGGCAATCACCGGCACGCTGACCGCGTCGACAATTTGCGGCAGCAGGGCAAACAGGCCGATCTGGGTGTTGAGATCATCGCTGAGAAACAAGCCCCGGTGGCCACCGGCTTCAATGCCCATGGCGATGATAGCGTCGCAGCCGTGTTGTTCCAACCAGAGGGCTTCTTCTACCGTGGTAGCCGAGGACAGCACTTTGGCGCCCGTGGCTTTTACCCGATCCAGCAACGATTTTTCCGGCAGGCCGAAGTGGAAACTGACGACCTCGGGGCGGAAAGCTTCGACCACCTCGCACGCCGCCTCGTTGAACGGTGCGCGGTTGGAGGCCGGCGTGGGCGCATCAAAGTCAGCACCCAATTCGCGGTAGTACGGCTCCAGCAATGCCTTCCAGCGCTGATCGCGGGCAGCGTCGGGCGCAGGCGGCTGGTGGCAGAAGAAATTCACGTTGATGGGGCGCGAGCTGGCTTGGCGGATCTCGGTCAGCGCGTCGCGCAGTTGCTCGATGCTCAGCGCCGCAGCCGGCAATGAACCCAGGGCACCGGCATTATTGGCGGCGATGACCATGGCCGTGGTGGTACCGACCGCCATGGGTGCCTGGATGATCGGTACTTCGATGCCCAGCAGGTCGAGAAGGCGCGTATCTGGCCAGGTGCTCATGGGGTGTGTCTCCAGCGTCAATGGGGCTTTGCGCTGTTTTAACAGGGCCCTCGGCCGCCGGCCACTCTGTTTTATTCACTGGACTAAAGTAACGTTTCGTGGTGCGTGAGGCGTACGGGCTCAGCCTCGCTTTCGCGTTGCAGCAACTGCTGCTTGCGCGAAACGCCCCAGCGGTAGCCCGACAGATCCCCGTCGCTGCGCACTACGCGGTGGCAAGGGATTGCCACGGCCAGGCGGTTGGCGCCACAGGCCTGTGCCACCGCGCGGCACGCCGTCGGCGCGCCGATTCGCGCGGCAATCTGTGCGTAGCTGGCCGTGCTGCCGGGCGGGATCTCGCGCAAGGCTTGCCACACCCGTTCCTGAAACGCTGTGCCACGCAAATCCAAGGGTAAGTCCAGGCCGATTGCGGGCGCTTCGACAAACCCTACGACCTGGGCGACCAACTGTTCGAAGCGTGGGTCGGCGCCCACCAGCTCGGCGTTGGGGAATTGATCCTGCAGGTCACGCACCAGTTGGTCCGGGTCATCGCCCAGCAGGATCGCGCACACGCCGCGTTCGCTTTGCGCCACCAGGATGGCTCCCAGCGAACATTGCCCGACGGCGAACAGGATTGCGTTATTAGTGCCGCCGGCCATGTAGTCGCTGGGTTTCATGCCCAGAAGCTGGTTGGCCGACTCGTAAAAGCGGCTGTTGGAATTGAAGCCCGCGTCATACAGCGCATCGGTCACCGAGTGCGCGCCCTTGAGGCCGTCACGCACTTTGCGCGAACGGTGGGCGCTGGCGTAGCCCTTGGGCGTCAGGCCGGTCACGGCTTTGAACACGCGATGAAAATGGAAGGGGCTCAACTTGGCGTGCGTGGCCAGTGCGTTCAGGCTGGGCGGCGTCTCGGCCTGTTCGATATGCCGACAGGCGTCGGCCACCAGCTGTGCATGCTGGGCGGCGAGTTGGGTCTGGTCGGCGGCGGCGCGTTTGTTCGCGCGATAACCGGCGGCTTCGGCCTGCGCCGGGGTGTCGAAGAACTCGACGTTTTCCGGGCGTGGCAAGCGTGAAACGCTGCTGGCGCGGCAGTACACGCCGGTCGTCTTCACGCCATAGACGAACAGCGCATCGGCCTTGGGATCGCGGGCGAGAATCGCTGCCCAGCGTGGGTCTTGTTCGGTAGTCATGCTCGACACTCTTGACGGATCCTGCCCAGATTAGTCGTGCCGCCAACACCTGGCACTCTGAAGCTTGCGGTCAAATCAACCTGCGGCGCGAAAGGTCAGGTTGATGCGTTGCGGGCCCATGACCGGGTGCACGCCATCCTTGATCGGCATTACCCCGTGGAAACGCAGGCGATCGACGCCGCCCCAGACCACCACGTCGCCATGGAACAGCGAGACTTTACGGGTCTTGTCACTGCGCGCATGCCCACCAAACAGGAAAATCGCCGGCAAGCCAAGCGATAGCGAGACCACGGGTTCGCTGTAGCGGCGTTCATTCTTGTCTTGGTGCAAGGACATTTTCGCGCCCGGCACATAACGGTTGATCAGGCAGGCGTCGGGCGCAAAGTCGAGAAAACCGGCCTCTGCCGCCGCCAGCACCGCCAATTCGCGCAAGACGTCGGGCATGCGCGGCCAGGGCTGCTGGCTGCGCGGGTCGAGTGGGGTGTAGCGATAACCGGAACGGTCGGTGGTCCAGCCCAGGTCGCCGCAGCTGCTTAGCGCCGCCGACATGGTAAAGCCACCGGGTGTGACCATTTGCCGAAACGGCGATTGAGCCAGCACGCGCCGCAGCTCCGGCAAAAGGCGCTCAACCCAGGGTAACGCGTAGCCGCGTAACACGTAGGACTGTTCGCCAATTTGCTCGCGCCCCGCAGGTTGCTGCAGCGCGTCATCGGCGAACAGGTCGGCGGTGGGGCCAGGCATCGTCTTACAGCGCCTTGCTCACATTGATGTCGGTGATTTCATCACTGGCATCATGAATTTTCGCCAGCGCCTGCCTGGCTTCTTCCACGCTGTTGCTGGACAGTTGCGCGAACTCAAAGCGACGTTCGCCGTTGAGCTTGTACTTGATCACGTATTTGGTAGTGGTCGTCACGGCTATTTCCTGTGAAAGGTTCAGATCAGCTCAGCTTGGTGCTGGTGCGCCGCACAATGCGGATCTTGTGGGACAACGCGGGCTTGCGGGTCACGCTGATGGCGCGGCGCGTGACTACATCCAGGGTGATGTTCCAGAACCCGGTGCTCGGCGCGGTGATTTTGGCAGGGAACTTGTCAAAGGCGCCGCCGTGGTAGGTGTGGCGGCCGCCGTTCTTGAAGCTGCGAAAATTCGCGTCGCTCATCAGACGAATATTACAAGTTTGCGAGCATTCGATGACGACAATGTCCCCCTCGTTGAGGTGCTCGCGCTGGTGAATGAATTTCATTGGGGTGTCTCCAGAAGGGCTTTTTCTGAAAAATCAGAACGATACGTAGGTTAAGATGGAGTTTATCAGCCCCAGCGCGTTTATTATCGGATCGTCTTCAACGACGTCGACAATTTAAAACAGTTATTTACCGAGTTATCAGGGATAAATCCTACGTTGGCGGGAGAAATTTACCATCCCCGCTGTCGTAGGGTCTTTATCGGAGGTTTTGTATGAAGTGGAGTGTGTTGGTTCTGGCCCTGGCGATTGGTGGGTGTGCTTCGGTTGCAGATATCAAGCAGACCCCGCCGACCCTGGCGGTCATTTCCGGAAAGAAACCACAGGAATATGCTGCCTGTGTGGTGCGCAAACTCTCCGCTACCCGTCGGCCGCCGCAGATCGAACCGCACAAGGAAGGTGGCGTGCAGGTGATCGTGCCGCAAAAGTTTTCGGCGGACCCGTCGGCCATTTTCGAGATTGATGAACGTTCCAGTGGCAGCAGCATCAAGCTCTACGAGAGCATGTCCAACGTGCCGATCCGTCCGGGTGACGTGAAGAAGGCTGGCGAAGAGTGCATTTCAGGCTGAGGCGGCCCATTTCACCTTGCTACTTTTAATCCAATAAAAAGCCTGGCCCCCGCGAGCGTGGCGCTGGGCTTTTTTAGCGCATTTTGCAAGTTGCCGGTTGATGCCGGCTTCTGTTTTTGGGAAGTCTTTCATGAAGCGTGAACACGTCAGGGCTCGCCAGGCCGAAGGCCAGATAACGGCGACCCATATCATCCAGAACCCGGCCGACCTGGGCGAGTGGATTGTCTTCTTCAAAAAAAGCGGCGGCCGCAGTTTTTTCCTGGTGGACGATCAGGATGAGGTCGAGTCTTTCCCGCGCCTGGATGACCTGGTCGAGACCATTCGCGGCCTGGGTATCAAGTTTGCCGATATCCAGCTGTAAGGACGTAACGCTTACTTGCAGACCACGACCACGCTGCGGCCTTTGAAGTTGCCCACGTCCTGGCCCAAGGTCTTTTCACTCTCCTTGAGCGAAGGCGTGCCTTCGGTGCCGACGATACGGTAGCCGGTGCCCGCGCAGGAGGCGTCGGCTTTTTCGTAGCAACTGGCCCAGGAGTTGGCCTCGCCTGAGCAATCGATCGTCAGGCCTTGTTCACCGTTTTTCAGATAGACGTCAGAGGTGGTGGTGCACCCGGCGAGCGCCAGTACCGCAGTCAGTGCCAGAAACTTGTTCATAGGGGGTCATCGTCGAGGGTGTTGGAGGGGGCGCTGACACAGTCGTGGAGCGTTGGCGCAAGATTATAGCGAACTGCCATCCTGTGTGTAGTCACAGCCCACTAAAAAGCCCCGCAGAGCGGGGCTTCCTGGTGGACTGCGCAACGATCCTGGCGCTTATTACTTGCTTTTCGGACGTTTGCTCGACGCATGGCCTGCTTCGTCTACAAAAACTTCGGCTACTGCAATCGCCTGGCTTTCGGTGGCGAAGACGCCGGCGACGCTGTCGCCGTGGAAGTTGATCAGGTGCCAGCCGTCCGCGCGCTGCGTGATCAGGTAGCCGTTTACGCCTTTTGGTTCTGACATCTATCAATCTCGTGGTGTGGTTCAAGGGCGTAATGATAGCGCCAAATGTCACGCGGCCGCGCGAGTTATTCTCGGTCAGTGTCCTGGGGGCCAAAGCGTGCTAAAAGGATCGCAGACCTTGAAACATTGAGGTGCAGGCATTTTTGCCATGCCGGCGGGAACCCTCTTCGCAAGATCAGCGGAACTTACGCCGACATTTTTTCTCTATGATGACATCGCAACGCCAGCAGGAGCCATTGTAAGGCGACTGCGGCCTGATTAGACTGCGCCGAATTCCGTGCACACAGCCCTATGTAAGGACCCATATGATCAAGAAATGCTTGTTCCCAGCAGCCGGTTACGGCACTCGCTTCCTGCCAGCGACCAAAGCCATGCCCAAAGAGATGCTGCCGGTGGTGAACAAGCCACTGATTCAGTACGGGGTCGAAGAGGCATTGGATGCCGGCCTGAACGAAATCTCCATCGTGACCGGCCGCGGTAAGCGCGCGCTGGAAGACCACTTCGATATCAGCTACGAGCTGGAAAACCAGATCAAGGGCACCGACAAGGAGAAATACCTGGTCGGCATCCGCAAGCTGCTGGATGAGTGCTCGTTCTCCTACACTCGTCAAACGCAGATGAAAGGCCTCGGCCACGCCATCCTGACCGGTCGCCCGCTGATCGGCGACGAGCCGTTCGCCGTGGTGCTGGCGGATGACCTGTGCGTCAACCTCGACGGTGACGGCGTGCTGACCCAGATGGTCAAGCTATACCAGAAATACCGCTGCACCATCGTTGCGGTGATGGAAGTGGACCCATCGCAAACCAACAAGTACGGCGTCATTGCTGGTGACGACATTGGTGATGGCCTGATCCGTGTACGGGACATGGTCGAGAAGCCGGCCCCTGAAGATGCGCCATCGAACCTGGCCATCATCGGTCGCTACATCCTGACGCCGGACATCTTCAAGTTGATCGAAGAAACCGAGCCGGGCAAAGGCGGCGAGATTCAAATCACCGACGCCCTGATGAAGCAGGCCAAAGACGGTTGCGTCATCGCCTACAAGTTCAAAGGCCAGCGTTTTGACTGCGGTGGTGCTGAAGGCTACATCGAAGCGACCAACTTCTGCTTCGAGCACTTCTACAAGACTGGCAAGGCTTACTGATTCACGTCAGCCAGCCTGTTCCAAGAGAAAGCCACCTTCGGGTGGCTTTTCCGTTTTTCAGCCCCATGTAAGGCGGTATGCTGATGCCCTGCCGAGGAGAGTGAAATGGCCTACGATTTTGACCTGTATGTAATTGGCGCCGGTTCAGGCGGTGTGCGTGCGGCACGTTTTGCTGCAGGGTTTGGTGCCAAGGTGGCCGTGGCGGAAAGCCGCTACCTGGGTGGTACCTGTGTCAACGTCGGCTGCGTGCCGAAAAAGCTGCTGGTATACGGCGCGCATTTCTCCGAAGAGTTTGAGCAAGCCAGCGGGTTTGGCTGGTCCCTGGGCGAAGCGAATTTCGATTGGGCGACCCTTATCGCGAACAAGGACCGTGAGATCAACCGCCTCAATGGCATTTATCGCAACCTGCTGGTCAACAGTGGCGTGACCCTGCATGAGGGGCATGCGCGCCTGGTTGATCCGCATCAGGTCGAGATCAACGGTGATCGCTTTACCGCCAGGCACATCCTGATTGCTACGGGTGGTTGGCCGCAGATTCCGGAAATTCCGGGGCATGAACACGCCATTGGTTCCAATGAAGCGTTTTTCCTCAAGCAACTGCCCAAGCGCGTACTGGTCGTCGGCGGTGGTTACATCGCCGTTGAGTTTGCCGGCATCTTCCATGGCCTCGGCGCCCAGACAACGCTGTTGTATCGCGGCGACCTGTTCCTGCGTGGTTTTGACGGCTCGGTGCGCACCCACCTCAAGGAAGAGCTGACCAAGCGCGGCCTCGATCTGCAATTCAATGCCGATATCGAACGTATCGATAAGCAGGCGGATGGCAGCCTCAAGGCCACGCTAAAAGACGGTCGCGTGCTGGAGGCCGATTGCGTGTTCTACGCCACCGGCCGTCGCCCAATGCTGGATAATCTCGGGTTGGAACATACTGGCGTCACGCTCGACAAGCGTGGTTTCGTTGAGGTCGACGACCTTTATCAGACCGCCGAGCCGTCGATCCTGGCCATTGGTGACGTGATCGGTCGCGTGCAGTTGACGCCGGTTGCCCTGGCCGAAGGCATGGCGGTGGCGCGACGCCTGTTCAAGCCTGAGCACTATCGCCCGGTGGATTACGCGATGATCCCGACGGCGGTGTTCAGCCTGCCGAACATCGGTACGGTTGGCCTGACCGAAGAAGACGCGAAAGCGAAGGGCCATAAGGTGCAGGTGTTCGAAAGCCGTTTCCGGCCGATGAAGCTGACCCTCACCGACTGCCAGGAAAAGACCCTGATGAAATTGATCGTCGACGCCGACACCGACAAAGTGCTGGGTTGCCACATGGTCGGCCCCGATGCTGGCGAAATCATCCAGGGCCTGGCGATTGCGCTGAAAGCGGGCGCGACCAAGCAGCATTTCGACGACACCATCGGCGTGCACCCCACGGCGGCGGAAGAGTTCGTCACCATGCGCACGCCTGTGGCGGGCTGATCAAGCGTCAGGTGTTGCCTCTGGCGTCGCTGCAACCGCGGGTGTCAGGCGCAACGCCTCGATGCTGGCCTGGGCCTTGATCAGGTCCAGTTCCAGGCGCTTGTTGGTGTGCTGGTGCTCGGTCAACGCCTGTTGGCGTGACTGGCTTTCCAGCAAGGCAACCCGTAGACGCTCCTGAAGCAGGGTGCGTTCGCTGTCAATCAGGCTGACCTGTTCGCTCAGCTTGAGCTGATGGGCCTGGTCCTTGCGCGACTGCTCCTGCAACGCCGCCAATTCCTTAGCGGTCACCCGATGTTCGATCAATAGCCGCTCATTGTCGCGATGCAGCTGGGTGATTTCATCCTGGCGGACCATGGCGCTCTGCTGGGCCTGGCGCAACTCCGCCTGCACTTGTTGCAACTGGCCTTCATGGCGGCGCTGTTCCTGTTCACGCTGCTCCTTGATCGCGTTGCGGTAGTGCTCCAGCGCATCCCGGGCATGCACGTGTTTTTCTTCCAGCGAACGAATCTGTTCGTCCTTGTCGTTGATCCGCAGCTCGTAATCGCTGCACGCCTGGCTTAGCCCGGCGTTACGGGTTTGTTCGGTCTGCAGGCTGGTGCTGGCGGTTTGCAGTGCAGCGCTTTCTTCCGCGAGGGCGGCGGCCTGGATGTCGAATTGTTGCTTGAGTTGGCTATGGGCCTCTTCAAGGGTCTCCAACTGGGCGAGCAGGGCGGCTTTCTGCTGTTCGAATTGCGCCAGGGCCAGGTCGATAGGCTCCTGGGCTTTGTCTTTCAAACGCTGCGCCAGACGCGCGACGAGTTCGCCAAGCTCTTCATCGATCGGGGCTTCGGTGATGGTGAGGCGGGTCTCGCTCTCCTCAAGCTCCTTCAGATAACGATGAATGGTGGTTTTAGAGCCAGTGTTGCCCATTTCGATGCGTATCGCGTCGATGCTGGGGTTTTCGCCACGGGCGAGGATCGCCAGGCGTGCCGTTTGAACAACTGCTTTGTTTATGCCGCCGCGAGCCATGGGGTCTCCGTCGATTTAGTACTGTGGTATGTATTACGTATTTACATACTATATCACGAATGAAAACGCGTTGAAATTCATGATTTAACAGATGGGATATTGGCGTATTATCCCGTGTCATACGCTTTTAATCCGCCCATATGCCCGCCAGCAGTACGAATAGGCCCCTCCATGAGCGATCTGGACCGTTATCTCAACGCCGCCACCCGCGACAACACGCGACGCAGTTACCGCGCGGCCATCGAGCACTTCGAAGTGAGTTGGGGAGGGTTCCTGCCTGCGACCAGCGACAGCGTGGCGCGCTATCTGGTCGCGCATGCGGGGGTATTGGCGGTCAACACGCTGAAGCTGCGGCTGTCGGCATTGGCGCAGTGGCATACAAGCCAGGGTTTTCCCGATCCGACCAAGGCGCCCGTGGTGCGCAAGGTGCTCAAGGGCATTCGCGCCGTGCACCCGGCTCGGGAGAAGCAAGCCGAGCCTTTGCAGCTCAAGCATCTGGAGCAGGTGGTAGCCACGCTTGAGGTAGAAGCGAAAGAGGCGGCGCTGGCACACGACTCGGCACGCTTGCTGCGCGCCAAGCGCGACACCGCACTGATCCTGCTGGGCTTCTGGCGCGGTTTTCGTAGCGATGAGCTGTGTCGCCTCGACATCGAGCATGTCCAGGCCACGCCCGGTGCCGGCATCAGCCTGTACCTGCCGCGCAGCAAAAGCGATCGCGACAACCTCGGCAAGACCTACCACACCCCGGCGCTGCTGCGCCTGTGCCCGGTGCAAGCCTACAGCGAATGGCTCAGCGCCTCGGCGCTGGTAAGGGGGCCGGTGTTTCGCGGCATTGATCGCTGGGGCAATCTGGTGGAGGAGGGGTTGCACCCCAACAGTGTGATCCCGCTGCTGCGCCAGGCGCTGGAGCGCGCCGGCATTCCTGCCGAGCAATACACCAGTCACTCGCTGCGCCGGGGTTTTGCGACGTGGGCCCATCGCAGCGGTTGGGATTTGAAGTCATTGATGAGTTACGTCGGATGGAGCGACATGAAATCCGCCATGCGCTATGTTGAAGCAACGCCCTTCCTTGGGATGACATTGGCGGCTCCACCACTGCTTTGAGATTTCTTCTATTAATACAGTCACCTGATAGAGAAACCCAATCGTGAGCATCAGGTTTGCCAATGAGCCATCGGCCGAGAGAGTGGGTAGGATTCACCTCATCAACTTATCAAGCCTTTTTAAACCCTGACGGAGAGTCAACGATGCCTATCATCAACAGCCAAGTAAAACCGTTCAAAGCCACCGCATTCAAAAACGGCAGCTTCGTAGATGTGACCGACGCTGACCTGAAAGGCAAGTGGTCGGTGGTGTTCTTCTACCCAGCCGACTTCACCTTCGTTTGCCCGACCGAGCTGGAAGACCTGGCTGACAACTACGCCGAGTTCCAGAAGCTGGGCGTCGAAATCTACAGCGTTTCCACCGACACCCACTTTGCCCACGCTGCCTGGCACAACACTTCGCCAGCCATCGGCAAAATCCAGTACACCATGATCGGCGACCCAACGCTGACCATCTCCCGCAACTTCGACGTACTGATCGAAGAAGCTGGCCTGGCGGATCGCGGCACGTTCGTAATCAACCCGGAAGGTCAGATCAAGATCGTTGAACTGAACGACGGCGGTGTTGGCCGTGACGCTTCCGAGCTGCTGCGCAAGATCAAGGCTGCTCAGTATGTAGCTGCCCACCCAGGCGAAGTGTGCCCAGCCAAGTGGAAAGAAGGCGAAGCCACCCTGGCTCCGTCCCTGGACCTGGTCGGCAAGATCTAAGTCTGTGAAACACCTCAGGGCGGAATTTGCCGCACCTTAAGTAAGCTGCACCGCCCTCGAAACGCCCGGGCGAGATTCGCTCGGGCGTTTTTTTGTCTGTACTAAACCGAATTAACAGGAAATCGCCCGTATGTTGGACGCCAATCTTAAAGCTCAGTTGAAGTC
Source organism: Pseudomonas sp. SWRI18 (assembly GCF_014268345.1). Classification (NCBI taxonomy): domain Bacteria; kingdom Pseudomonadati; phylum Pseudomonadota; class Gammaproteobacteria; order Pseudomonadales; family Pseudomonadaceae; genus Pseudomonas; species Pseudomonas sp. SWRI18. The sequence continues at coordinate 12,816 of NZ_JACCQQ010000009.1, read as the reverse complement.
ATACCTGGAACGGGTCACCCAGCCGATCGAGATCGTTGCCTCCCTCGACGACGGTGCGAAATCCCAGGAAATGCTTGCCCTTTTGCAGGATGTGGTCAGCCTCACCACGCTGATTACCCTGAACACCGATGGCGATGATGCGCGCAAGCCGTCGTTTTCCATCAACCGCCCGGGAGCCGATATCAGCCTGCGTTTCGCCGGCATCCCCATGGGCCATGAATTCACTTCGTTGGTGCTGGCCCTGCTGCAAGTCGGTGGCCACCCGTCGAAGGCCAGTGTCGAAGTGATTGAACAGATCCGTAGCCTCAAAGGTGAGTTCAGCTTCGAGACTTACTTCTCGCTGTCCTGCCAGAACTGCCCGGACGTGGTCCAGGCGCTCAACTTGATGGCCGTGCTCAACCCGAACATCCGCCACGTCGCTATCGACGGTGCGCTGTTCCAGGCGGAAGTCGATGAGCGCCAGATCATGGCGGTGCCAAGCGTCTACTTGAACGGTGTGAACTTCGGCCAGGGACGCATGGGCCTGGAAGAAATCCTCGCCAAGCTCGACACCAGCGGCATCGAGAAAGCCGCCGAGAAAATCAGCGCCAAGGAGGCCTTTGACGTCCTCGTCGTCGGTGGTGGCCCGGCCGGTTCTTCGGCCGCCATCTATGCCGCGCGCAAAGGCATTCGCACCGGCGTTGCCGCGGAGCGCTTTGGTGGTCAGGTGCTGGACACCATGTCCATCGAGAACTTTATCTCAGTACAGGAAACCGAAGGCCCCAAACTGGCCAGCGCTCTGGAAGCCCACGTTCGCCAGTACGACGTGGACATCATGAACCTGCAACGTGCCAGCAGCCTGATCCCGGCAAAAAATGCCGGTGACTTGCACGAAATCCGCTTCGAAAGCGGCGCGAGCCTCAAGTCCAAGACGGTGATCCTGGCCACCGGCGCGCGCTGGCGCGAAATGGGTGTACCGGGTGAGCAGCAATACAAGGCCAAGGGCGTGTGCTTCTGCCCGCACTGCGACGGTCCGTTGTTCAAGGGCAAGCGTGTGGCGGTGATCGGGGGCGGTAACTCCGGCGTTGAAGCGGCCATCGATCTGGCGGGCATCGTCAGTCACGTGACCTTGCTTGAGTTCGATAGCAAGTTACGCGCCGACGCTGTGTTGCAGCGCAAGCTCCACAGCCTGCCGAACGTTGACGTGATCACCAGCGCGCTGACCAGCGAAGTGAAAGGTGACGGCCAGAAAGTCACTGGCTTGGCGTACAAGGATCGCGACAGCGGTGAGTTCAACACCATCGACCTGGAAGGGATCTTTGTGCAAATCGGTCTGCTGCCCAACACCGATTGGCTCAAAGGTACGGTAGAACTGACTCCGCGCGGCGAGATCATCGTCGATGCCCGTGGCGAGACTTCACTGCCAGGTGTGTTCGCAGCGGGTGACGTAACGACGGTGCCGTACAAGCAGATCGTGATTGCGGTGGGCGAGGGCGCCAAGGCTTCCCTGAGTGCTTTCGATCACTTGATTCGCACTTCCGCGCCAGCGTAGATTCCGGCCCGCAAATGAAAAACCCCATGAGCGATCATGGGGTTTTTTTGCTTACATCGGCGCGGGCTGGATAATCTCGACCCAGTACGCATCCGGGTCCTTGATGAAGGCCAGGCTCTTCATGCGACCATCGCTCAGGCGCTTCTGAAAGTCACAGCCCAGGGCTTCGAAGCGTTCGCAGGCGGCGACGATGTCCGGCACCGAGATGCAGATATGGCCAAAGCCACGTGGATCGGTGTTGCCGTTGTGGTAGGCGAAGTCGGCATCGTTTTCGGTGCCGTGGTTGTGGGTCAGTTCCAGGATGCCCGGGATCGACTTCATCCACTGGGTGCGTTCGGCTGCGTCGGCAGGGATCTGGGATTTGTCCACCAGGGCCAGGAAGTACAGGCTGAATTCGGCTTCCGGGAAGTCGCGCTTTTCAACCAGGGAAAAACCCAGGACGCGGGTATAGAAATCCAGCGACTTGGTGATGTCCTTGACCCGCAGCATGGTGTGGTTGAACACAAAATTCGTGGTGGCGCTGTCAGGTTGGGCAGTGACGCCCGGGAAGGTGTTCAGTTCGTGCAGGCTCATGGGCCCTCCAGAAAAATTGGGGCAAACGCTGCTCTAAGAGATGAGCGGTTCCTTGGCTTGCGGCTGGCATCCGTGCAACCCGGCCATGATACGCAAGGCCTGCGCCGGGCGCCAAATGAAAAAGCCCACGCAGGCCTTGCGACCCAAGGGTGCCGGGGCTCAGACTTCTGTGCTTGAACCTTGGGTAGTGTTGGCAATGATCGAATTTCGTAAACCGCTGTTGAGTGCTGTGTGTTTGCTGTTGGGCAGTTCCTTCGTACTGGCGGCCGACCCGCAAATTCAGTGGCCCAGCGGCTGGCAGATCGAAGACGTAGTGCCTGACGATGCGGCCCCTGCAAAGCCTCAGCCGGTGTCTCGGCAGCGAGCAATCAAGAGCGATGAAAATGGCGCCACCTTGATGGTCATGGAATTGACCGGCACGCCAATTGAAGCGGGGCACAAGGTTAACCTGCAAGGCGTGCTGTTGGAGATGCGCAAGTCCATCCAGAAGGATTTTGCCCAGGGCGGCTATCAAAGTGTGTGCAGCAAGATGCGCCCGACAACATTGAGCCGTCTTGACGCGCTGGAAACTACTTGTGTGATTACAGAAAACGGCCGTCACCTGCTTTCTCAAACATTGGTGGGCGCGGTCGACACCGATAAAGCCTATGTTTTTTCATACGCCGGGCAGGCTGATGCCTACGAGGCAAGCAAGGATGAAGTCAGTTCGGTGCGCGATAGCCTGAAACTTTAGTTGTGCAATGTCCGATGATGCTGAACACGATGAAAGGCTATTTAAGTTCGTTTGTGAACCGTTGAATAAAAAAGCCCCGCATGTGCGGGGCTCTTTGTTAGTGCAGCGCGATCAGCCGCGAAGCCAGGAATCTACAGTGGCGGCGCCGTACTGTTCTTTCCAGGCCTTGAGGCCGCGGTGGTTGCCGCCTTTGGTTTCGATCAGTTCACCGGTGTGCGGGTTCTGGTAAACCTTGACCACACGTGCGCGGCGCTGTTTTGGTGCGGCAACGGCGCTGGCATTGGACTTGCCCGGGTTTGGATCAAGGATGGAAATGATGTCGCGCAGGCCTTTACCGTAGGACTTCATCAGGGCTTGAAGCTTTTCTTCGAATTCGATTTCTTTTTTCAGGCCGGCGTCGTTCTTCAGGGATTCCAGCTGCGCGAGCTGCTCTTGAAGGGCTTTTTCTGCTGCGCGAAATTCGGCGAGTCTGGACAAAATCTGTACTCCAATAGTGTAGTTGGCTGATATCAACGGCAGACAAAGCTATAAGCCAAGCGCTTTAAGGCGACCCAAGAAAGAAGTCGTCCTGCGAATGCTGCACAGGCAGGAAAAATTGTAGTAGTTAATCCGCCGTGAGTAAATCATGTCTTTTGTCTAAACAACATTATTTCAGCGCGTTGAGTGTATGGCTAATCAATGGCTGCCCAGTAATTTAATGAACTCTTCGCACGGCAACGGTCTGCCGAACAGATAGCCCTGCAGGAAATCCACGCCTTGTGCGGCCAGGTATTCGCACTGTTCAGCGGTTTCCACACCTTCAGCAACGATGCCCAAGTCGAGTTTGCCGGATAACTCTATGATGCTGTCCAGAATGTGCCGAGAGAGTGCATCGGCGCCGATCATGGCGACAAAACTCTGGTCGATCTTCAAATAGTCCACATTGAAGTTGCGCAAGTAAGTCAGACTTGAGTGGCCAGTGCCAAAGTCATCAATCGCGATCATCACCCCCAGTTGATGCAGCGCGTCGAACAGGTGGCGCGTGATATCGCTGGGCACGATCAGCTCGCGCTCGGTCAACTCCAGCACCAGAGTCACCTGGCCCACGGCGAACGCACCGAGAAACTCACGGCAGTCATCCACCAGCGCCAGGTCCTGGCAATGGCGGGCGGTGATATTCACGCCGATGTGGAACCCAGGGCGCAAGCGCGCTGCATGAGGTGCCAGTTGCGCGGCAGTCTGGCGCAGCAGGGCGCGGGTCATCGGCACGATCAGCCCCGAGTGCTCGGCCAGCGGAATAAACAGGTCGGGGCGCACCAGCCCCTCCTTCGGGTGTTGCCAGCGCATCAGCACTTCGCAGCCGGCCCATTCGCGGGTATCGCCGCGTACAACCGGTTGGTAGTAAGCAATGAACTCGTTGGCGCCCAGCGCCCGTTGCAGTTCATGGGTCGGTGCCGATGAGCGCTTTTGCAGCCAATGCGCCAACAGGCCCGCCAGCACGCCAAAGAACACCACCAGGCTGAACGGCGCTGGGTATCGGGCTTGCATGTAGCGCCACACCTCGCCGGCCGGCATGCCCGCCTCGACACGGTAGCGATAGCGCTCGGATGCCAACTGGTGATGGGCCACCGCAAATACCGGCAGCGGGCTCTCATGTACCGTGCCATCGGCCGCCAGCCAATGCGGGCCCACTTGCAGCATCAGGTGGGCATAACGGCTGATCAGGCGCAGCGTGTTGGTCAGGTGATAACCGTCAATCGACGCAAAAGCTGCTTTATCGCCGTCTACCAGCCGATAAACCAGCACGGCGGTGTCCGGCGTAACCGGATTGCCATTCATCAGCCATAACTGGCCATCCACATAGTCTTGCGGGTTGACCGGCGACTCATAATTGCCGCCGAACAAAGAACTGCAATAGATGTTTTTTTGCCAGGATAAGGTGGTCGCACGTACGAACGGCCCGCGTGTAACCTGTTCGCGCAGCGCCAATTGCGTGGCGTTGTCGCACGGTTGCCCGGCCAAAGGCAGCAGCGCCTGGGCGGCGAGTGCGGCGTTGTCGAGCATCAGGTCGAACTGGCGCACTGCTTCCTGGGCGGTCTGGGCGGTGTTTTGTTGCAGGGTACGCTCGGCTTGCCAATGCAAGATGACCACCCCGAGCGCAACGGGCAGCAATGCACTCAAGGAGGTGATCAGGTAACGACTGGCGCGTTTTCGCGGGCCGTTGACGGTCAGGGGCATGAAGTGAACGGCCTGTTGCAAAGGTCAGATTCAATCGATGATAGATGGCTCGCTCCAAATTAGCTCGCGGTACCTAGCCATTTGGCCAGTATGCAGCGCTACAGCGCCAAGCCTTGGGCAATACGAATAAAGGCGAGTGTCGCCGGCGAAGACTGGCGTCGGTCGAGTACGGCGAGGCCAACCCGACGTGGCACTCGCGGTGACAGCGCTCGCTGCACATAGCGCGGATCACCCGCCATCGGTAAGGATGCCTGCGCCACCACACTCACGGCATCGCCCCGGCTGACGGTCTCCAGGGTGCTTAACAACTGCGAACAGCGATAACGCACGTTCGGCGTCAACCGCGCCTCGTTGAACAGGCGCACCACCAGTTCAGCGGAGCCGGCCTCGGTCAGGGCGAATGGATCGTCGCACAAGTCCTTGAGGCTCACCTGCTCGCGCGCGGCCAGCCGATGCCCTGCCGGCAACAGCGCCACCATCTGGTCTTCGAACAGGGCGAAGGTGTCGAAGCGTTCCTGTTCCAGCACCACAAAGCCGATGTCGATACGGCGCTCGTCGAGCCACTGGATGACTTGCCTATCCGGCCCCTCGTCCATATGCACTTCGATACCTGGGTATTGCAGCCGAAACCGGCTGAGAATTTTCGGCAGCAGGCAGGTCGAGGCGGTCGGCCCGAAGGAACCGATGCGCAGCGTGCCGCGTTTCATGCCCCGCGCATCCGCCGCCTCCTGCTGCAAGGTGTTGGCCAGGCCAAGCATGGCCCGGGCGCGGCCCAGCAACTGCGCGCCAATATCACTGAGTTCCACCTGGGTTTGGTGACGCCTGAACAGCGACACTCCCAGTTCCTGCTCCAGGCCCTTGATTGCATGGGACACCGCCGATTGGCTGATACCCAGGCGGTGGGCCGCGCTGGTGAAACCTTGCAGTTCGGCGACCAGGGAAAAAATTTCGAGTTGGGTCAAGGTCATGAGTCATCACTCATTTTACGATGAGGACGTATTACCAGAAGAATGGGCCAATCCCAAGTCATAAGAGTCAACCCCCGTGCATTTACCTTCGGACCGCATCACTTACCTGAAGCTGGCCGCCGTCACCATGATCTGGGGCGGGACGTTCGTGGCCGGTCGCTACCTGAGCGAGGCAGTCGACCCCTTGCTGGCGGCCAGCCTGCGGTTTGCGCTGGCTAGCCTGGCGTTGCTCGCGTTTATGGGGTTCGCGCGCATCCCCTTGGCCCGCCCGAGCCTGCGGCAGATGACGTACCTGGCGATGCTGGGTTTCTTCGGCATCTTTTTCTACAACCTGTGTTTCTTCTATGGGTTGCAGTACATCAATGCATCCCGGGCCTCGTTGATCGTGGCGCTGAACCCGGCGGTCATCGCACTGGCGTCATGGTGGTTATTCAAGGAGCGCCTGAGTGCCGGCAAGGTCACGGGTATTGCGCTATGCCTGATGGGCGCCGCCCTGGTTATCGTCAGTCACAGCCCCCAGGTGCTGAGCGAAGCACCCGGCACCTGGCGTGGGGACCTGCTGATTTTCGGCTGCGTAGCGGGGTGGGGCGTCTACTCGCTGCTTTCGCGCGAACTGAACCAGAGCCTCGGGCCGTTGCAGACGGTAACTTGGTCGATATTGTTGGGCACGCTGATGCTCATCGTCGTTACGCTGGTCATGGGGCGTTTCAGCCTGGAGGCCATGGGCCGCCTGCATTCCCCCCAAGTACTGAGCCTGATGTACCTCGGTGTGTTGGGCTCGGCGCTGGCTTATATCGGCTATTACGACGGCATCCGCCAAATCGGCGCGATACGCGCCGGCGTGTTTATTGCGCTGAACCCGCTCACCGCCGTGATCTGTGGTGCCTTGCTGCTGGGTGAACAGTTGACCCTGCCAATGATGATCGGCGGGGCTGTGATCCTGTCAGGTATCTACCTGTGCAACAAACCCCTTGCGGAGGCCAAGGCAATGGGGATTTGATAGGAGTACGGACAAATACGGTTACGCTGTGTAGAATCGATTTACGCATACAAGAATATGGACTTGCGCTCACGCAAGCCTAAGCCGTCAGAGACTGATGACCCATGAAGCTATTTGGCTGCGCCCTCATCTTTGGTGACTTCCTCGCCCGCAGCGTGCGAGGCCTTTCCTGCGCGCCACCCCGCAACCTCATCCTTGCTCGCAAATAACAGTCTTTATTACAAGAATGATGAGGTGCCACCATGGCAGATCTATACGAAAACCCAATGGGCCTGATGGGCTTTGAATTTATCGAGTTCGCATCGCCGACCCCAGGCACCCTGGAGCCGATCTTCGAGATCATGGGCTTCACGAAAGTCGCCAGCCACCGCTCGAAGAATGTGCATCTGTATCGCCAGGGCGAGATCAACCTGATCCTCAACAACGAACCCAACAGCATTGCTTCCTACTTCGCGGCCGAGCACGGCCCGTCGGTGTGCGGCATGGCGTTCCGCGTCAAGGACTCGCAACAAGCCTATAACCGCGCCCTTGAGCTGGGTGCACAGCCGATCCACATCGAAACCGGCCCGATGGAACTCAACCTGCCGGCGATCAAGGGCATCGGCGGTGCGCCGCTGTACCTGATCGACCGTTTCGGCGAAGGCAGCTCGATCTATGACATCGACTTCGTCTACCTCGAAGGCGTGGAGCGCAACCCGCAAGGTGCCGGCCTCAAGGTCATCGACCACCTGACCCACAACGTCTATCGCGGGCGCATGGCCTACTGGGCCAACTTCTACGAAAAACTGTTCAACTTCCGCGAAGCACGCTACTTCGATATCAAGGGCGAGTACACCGGCCTGACGTCCAAGGCCATGAGCGCGCCGGATGGCATGATCCGCATCCCGCTGAACGAAGAGTCGTCCAAGGGCGCCGGGCAGATCGAAGAGTTCCTGATGCAGTTCAACGGTGAAGGCATCCAGCACGTGGCGTTCCTGACGGACGACCTGGTCAAGACCTGGGACGCGTTGAAGAAGATCGGCATGCGCTTCATGACCGCGCCGCCGGACACCTACTATGAAATGCTCGAAGGCCGCTTGCCGAATCACGGCGAGCCGGTGGATCAGTTGCAGGCGCGCGGCATCCTGCTGGACGGTTCTTCCGTCGAAGGCGACAAGCGCCTGCTGCTGCAGATCTTCTCGGAAACCCTGATGGGCCCGGTGTTCTTCGAGTTCATCCAGCGCAAGGGCGACGATGGGTTTGGCGAGGGCAACTTCAAGGCGCTATTCGAATCCATCGAGCGCGACCAGGTGCGTCGTGGTGTATTGACCGCCGACTAAACGTTAGACAGCCCGGCCGAGGGTGACCCCGGCCGGTTTTTTTGGCCCGCGCCTCAGGCTTTGCGTTGCCGCACCAAATGCTTGAACCCTTCAAAGACCAGCACCATCACCGCCAGCCAGATCGGGATGTAGGTCAGCCATTCGCCGCCCTTGATTCCTTCACCCAGGATGAGCGCCACGCCCAGCAACAGTACCGGTTCGACGTAGCTGAGCAGCCCGAACAGGCTGAACGCCAGCAACCGGCTGGCAATGATGTAGCTCACCAGCGCCGATGCGCTGATCACGCCGAGCATCGGGATCAATGCGTACAGCTTCGGGTGTGCGTCCATCACTGCAAAACCTTGCTCGCCGCTCTGCACAAACCACCAGGCCACCGGCAGCATCAATGCCATATCCAGCCAGAGTCCGCCGAGGTGATCGGTCTTGAGGACCTTGCGCACGATGAAGTACAGCGGGTAACCGATGATCACTACCAGCGTGGCCCAGGAAAAACCACCGGCCTGGTACAGCTCGTTGAGTACCCCGAGCCCGGCGAAGAACACCGCGATCTTCTGCAGGTACGACAGCTGTTCACCCCACACCAGGCGCCCGGTCAGCACCATGGTCAGCGGCAGCAGGAAGTAGCCGACCGACACATCCAGGCTGCGCCCGTTCAGCGGCGCCCACATGAACAACCACAACTGCGCACCCAGTAAGGCTGAAGACACCAGCACGCCCCCGATCAGGCGCGGTTTGCCAGCTAGCCTGCGCACCAGCTGCCACACACGCCGCCATTCGCCGCTGACGATCATGAATACCGTCATGCAGGGCATGGTGAGTAACATGCGCCAGCCGAAAATTTCCAGGCCGCTCAAGGGCGTCAGCAATGACGTGAAGTAATACATCACGGCAAACAGCACCGAGGCCAAGACCGATAACACAACACCTTTAGACACACTGTCCTCGCGAAAGCCGATTTGAAACAAACAAAAAAGATAGGTGACGGATTATGGTGCTTTTAAAGAGCGAGAGGTGCGCGATTTTGGGGCGAGGGACGGAAAATGACTCGAGATGGTCGTTTTGACGGATGCCGATCTATTGTGGGAGGCCCCACCAAATCATCAACTTGGCGCTGTCGCGCATCAAACTGGGGCTTCTGTGGCGAGCGGGCTTGCCCCGCGTTGGGGTGCGAAGCGCCCCCAATGAAGACGAATGCGGTGTATCAGACATTCCTCTGCGGTTGGTTTTGGGGCTGCTTCGCAGCCCAACGCGGGGCAAGCCCGCTCGCCACAAGAATGCAGTTGTCTGAAATACTTATACAAGATTCAAAATTTCAGAATGAAATTTTAACCACTGAAAAATCAATAGGTTATTTTGAGTTTGATAAGAGCTGTCGAGCTTTAGCGAGGCTGCGAAAGCGGTGGATCAGGCGGTAAAGAAGTTGGCAGTACCGCCGCCTTCGCAGCCTCGCTAAAGCTCGACAGCTCCCACATTAATCTCGTGCTTACAGCGCGATCCGGCCAGACACGAAGTGGCCCACGTCATTGAAGCCAGGTGTGGACGAATGCCCCGGAGTCACCAGTGCATCAATGAAGGCCTCATCTTCAGCCGTGATCTTCACGTCCAGGGCGCCGATGTAGGCGTCCCACTGCGCCTCGGTGCGCGGCCCGACAATCGCCGAGCTGACCGCCGAATTGTTCAACACCCAGGCGATCGCAAACTCCACGATCCCCACGCCGCGTCCCTGGGTGTATTGCTGGATCTGCTGAGCGATGCGCAGCGATTCCACGCGCCATTCGGTTTCCAGGATGCGTTTGTCCTGGCGCGCCGCGCGGCTGCCGGCCTCGGGCGTGACATCCGGGGCGTATTTGCCGCTGAGCACGCCCCGGGCCAGTGGGCTGTAAGGCACCACGCCCAGGCCGTAGGCGGCTGCGGCGGTGATCTGCTCCACTTCGGCCTGGCGGTTGACGATGTTGTACAGCGGCTGGCTGATAACCGGTTTGTCCACCCCCAGGCGTTCAGCCACGCGGATCACTTCGGCGATGCGCCAGCCGCGATAATTGGACAGGCCCCAATAGCGGATCTTGCCCTGGCGGATCAAGTCGCCGATCGCCGACACCGTCACTTCAAGCGGGGTGTTGTGGTCTTCGCGGTGCAGGTAGTAGATGTCCAGGTAATCGGTGTCGAGCCGCGCCAGGCTGGCGTCCAGCGCATTAAAAATGCGCTTGCGGCTCAGGCCGCTGCGGTTGGGCACTCCGTCGGCCGGGCCGAATCCGACTTTGGAGGCCACGATCCAGTCCTGACGCTGCCGCGCGATGGCCTCACCGACGATTTCCTCGGAGCGCCCGGCGGTGTAGACGTCTGCCGTGTCGATAAAATTGATGCCCTGGTCCCAGGCCTTGCCGATGATGCGCAGCGAGTCCTCGGTGCTGGTCTGTTCGCCAAACATCATGGTGCCCAGGGTCAAGGCGCTGACCTTCAAACCGGACTGGCCCAATGTGCGGTAAATCATGGATAACTCCTCACAGCAGCAAATGTGCTCCATGCAATACCAGACTCAGAGGCTCTGGGACAAGCCCTGCGGGGATTTCTTCAGGTGCCCAGCAATGCCTGACACCGCTCGAGCAAAAAGCGATGCAGCACCTTCACCCGTTCCGATACTTGCAGGCGGTGGGGGCACATCAGGTTGAACGGCGCAGGTTCCCCCGTCCAATCCTCGAACAGCGGCACCAACCGGCCGGCGGCAATATCCCCGACCACATCGAGCCTGGCCTTGTACGCGACACCGTGGCCCGCCAACGCCCAGCGCCGCACGATTTCCCCGTCATCACTGAGGAAATCCCCGCTAACGTCGACTTCTTGCAACTGCGTGCCCTGGCGAAAGCGCCAGGTCTTGCTCACCTGACCCTGGCGCATGTACCGCAGCGCGCTGTGCCGGGCCAGCTCCATCGGCTCATGGGGCATGCCGTGGCGCGCCAGGTACGCCGGGCTGGCACACGCGACGCGGCAATGCTCGGGCGCAATGGGCAGCGCCACCAGGCTGGAGTCCTGGGGCACGCCGAAACGCAGGGCGATGTCCACGGTTTCGCGGAACAGGTCGGCGTTACTGTCGTTGAGCATTAACTGCAAGCGAATATTCGGGTGCTGCGCTTTGAATTCATCCAGCCAACCCAGCACCACATTGCGCCCGAAATCCGACGGCGCGGCCAACTGCAGCAACCCCGTCAGGCCCTGGCTTTGCTGCTTGAGCGCCTGTTCGCCTTCGGACAAGGCCGCCAGTGCCACGCGCACGCTGTCCAGGTAGCGCCGGCCTTCTTCGGTCAGGCGCATGCTGCGCGTGGAGCGCGCCAGCAGGCGAATGCCCAGTCGGGTTTCGAGGCGCTTGAGCGCAATGCTCGCGGCCGCCGGCGTCAAACCCAGGCCACGTGCAGCGGCTGACAGGCTGCCGGTGTCGGCGGTGCGCGCGAAGACTTCAAGATCGAGGATCGAGCTCATTTGTAAAAATCCTTTAAAGATCTTGTCGTTTTACCCGGATTTTTCGCCGATTGCCAAGCTGGGAAGATGAACGCTCATTTTCTTCCCAGGAATCTCCCATGACTTCTCCCCTCAACGGCAAAACGGTCATTGTGATCGGCGGCAGCAGCGGTATCGGTGCGGCAGTGGCCAAGGCCGCCGCTGCGCGCGGCGCACAGGTGGTGCTGGCCGGGCGACGCTTGGCGTCCGGCGTTGAAAATGGCCTGCGCAGCGAACCGGTGGATGTCACCGATGCCGCGTCGCTGCAACGTCTGTTCGAAGGCGTGGGGCGTTTTGATCACCTGGTCTACACCTCGGGGCCGAGTGTGCGTGCCAAGCCATTGATCGAAACCGACCTGAACGAGGCGCAGGAAAACTTCAACGTCAAACTCTGGGGCTCGCTGCGGGCCATCCAGTTGGCACTGCCGTTTCTCGACGAACACGGCAGCATCAGCCTGACGTCCGGGCAACTGGGGCGCAAGCTGGTGCCGGGGCAATTCGTCAAGGTCGGCATCAACGCCGCGACTGAAGCATTGGGCAAGCAACTGGCCAAAGAGCTGGCGCCGCGACGGGTCAATGTGATCAGCCCTGGGGTGATCGATACCCCCGCGTATGCAGGGCTGGCCGAAGACCAGCGCCTGGCGATGTTTGCCAAGGCGGGCGGTGCATTGCCGGTGGGGCGAGTAGGGCAGGCGCAGGAAGTGGCGGCGGGGTATGTGCTGGCCATGGAAAATGGCTACATCACCGGCAGCGTGATCGACATCGACGGCGGCGGTCTCCTGTAAACACTGTACGACCAGGTGGGAGCTGGCTTGCCTGCGATGACCATGGGTATCTACACAATTCTCAACGACTGAAAAATCTTCCTGTAGTGAGCGGGCTTGTCCCGCGTTGGGTGGCGAAGCCGCCCCAATAAAGGCATCGCCGAGCTTCAGGTAGAATCCGGTCGCCTGGTTTGGGGCTGCTTCGCAGCCCAGCGCGGG